>DASYXX010000301.1:0-4337 GCA_035934395.1 Streptosporangiaceae bacterium | reverse complement strand
AGCGTGACCGTCACCCGCCAGTCGTCGTCTGCCACGCACCGACCCTACCGTCTTCCGTCCTCGGGTCGGCGTCGGTGCCCTCGCTCCGCGCTGATGACGCATCTTTGCTCTAACGCCACCCCGTGTGCGGGGCCGTCACGCCTCGCCGATGCCCCTGACCCAGCCGAGGTGGGCCAGCCGGTCGCGGAGCCGCTGGTCGGCGGTGATCAGCTCGGTGCCAAGCCGCTCCGCGAGGGCGACGTAGACCATGTCATACACGGGCCAGTTCTCATAACGCCGCGCGAGCTCGAACGCGCGTGCCAGATCCGACGCGATGTCGGACCGGCGCAGCGGTATCCGCTCGAGCCGGGCCTGCGCCGTATCGGCGTCGGCCCCGCTCCACCGGCCGCGGCGGATCCCGGTCAGCAGGGCGTTCGAGGTCTCCAGCCAGAGCAGGCCGGGCGCGGCCGGCTCGGTGCCCTCGGCGGCCCACTTTCCGAACAGAACCCGCGCGGGCGCGTCGCCGCCGACATCCGGGGCCACCAGGTCGACGACCACGGATGCGTCAACGACGGGCATGGCGATCCTCGATGACCAGGTCGGCCGCGCTCGCCCCGGCCGCGACCGACAGGCCTTGCTTCCAGCGGTCGAGGTCGTCGAGCCAGGCACCGAGGCTCTCGCTGCGAACCCGCGCGTGGCCGTCGTCGGCCGGGTCGTAGACCACGGCTACCCGGTCCAGGTGAGTGATGTCGATGCGGTAGCTGTTCCCGCGCTTGTGCGCGGGCAGCCGGCCGGACCAGATCCAGCGGCGGATGGTCTCCTCGGAGCGATGCGCGCGCTGCGCTGCCTCGCGGACGGTGATCTCATGTGCGACGCTCACCCGATAAGGCTACTACTACTACTACTACAACATTAATGGTTCGGCGATCCTGCGTTTCGCTCGCGGAAGCCGGTCAGCCGGTGTTCTGCAGGCCGGCGGCCACGCCGTTGACGGTCAGCATCAGCAGCCGTTCCAGGCGCTCGCGCTCCGGATCTCCCCTGCGCAGCGCGGTGAGCGCGCGCAGCTGCAGGTGCGAGAGCGCGTCGACGTACGGATCGCGGAGCGTGACGGCGCGGGACAGCACGGGCCGGTTGGCCAGCAGCCGGTCATGGCCGGTGACCGCGAGCACCAGCCTGCGGGTCAGGTCGTACTCGTCCAGGACGGCCGCGGTGAGATCGTCCCGGCCGCCGAGCGCCAGGTAGCACGCGGCGATCCTGCGGTCGGTCTTGGCCAGGCTCATCTCGGCGTTGTCCAGCAGGACGGCCAGCAGCGGCCAGTCCCGGTATGCCTCCTGAAGTTCTTTCAGCCCGCCCTCCCAGCCCTTCCCGCTCTCCCAGCCCGCCCCGGCCACGGCGGCCAGTCCGCTGCCCAGGCCGAACCAGCCGGGCAGGTTCACCCGTGTCTGGGACCACGCGAAGACCCAGGGGATCGCGCGCAGGTCATCGAGCCCGGCGGCCTGGGACACCCCGCGGCGGGCGGGCCGCGACCCGATCCGCATGGCGCCCAGCTCCTCGAGCGGACTGATCCTGGCGAACCACTCGGCGAAGCCGTCGGCCTCGACCAGGGCCCGGTACGCGCGCAGCGCCCCCGCGTCCATCCGCTCGGCGACCTGCCGGAACCGCGTTGCCGGCAGGTCCTCGTCCGCGGCGGGGACGGGCGCGGCCGAGGCGATCAGCACGGCCGAGGCGACCTGCTCGAGGTGCCGCCTGGCGATCACCGGGTGGCCGTACCGCGCGAAGATCACCTCGCCCTGCTCGGTGACCTTGAACCGTCCGGCCACCGACCCGGCCGGCTGCGCGAGCACCGCGCGGCCTGCCGGGCCGCCGCCGCGCCCGAGCGCCCCGCCGCGGCCGTGGAACAGGGTCAGCCGGATGTCGTTGGCGGCCGCCCATCGCGTCAGCCGCTGCTGCGCCTCGAACAGCCGCAGCGTCGCGCTCACCGGGCCGAGCTCCTTGGCCGAGTCGGAATAGCCGAGCATGACCTCGAGGCGCCGCCCGCTGGCCCTGAGCCTGGCCGCCACCGGCTCCAGCCGCAGCATGTCGTCGAGCACCCGCGTCGCGTTCTCCAGGTCCGCCCCGCTCTCGAACAGCGGGACCACGTCGAGCTCGGGGAGGCAGCCGGTGCTGCGCCGGGCCAGCTCGTAGACGGCGGAGATATCAGCGGCGGACCTGGTGAAGCTGACCACGTAGCGGCGGCAGGCCTCCGGCCCGAACCGCTCCTGGAGCCAGGCCAGGGCCTGGAACGTCGCGAGTACCTCACGGGTCTGCGCCGAGAGCGCCTCGGCCGGGAGGCCCCCGGAATCGAGTTCGCGCAGCGCGCGGGCGTGCACCGCGCTGTGCTGGCGGATCTCGAGCTCGGCCAGGTGGAAGCCGAACGTCTCCGCCTGCCAGAGCAGGTGCTGCAGCTCCCCGAACGCCTGCCGGACCGCGCCCGCCGCCGCGAGTTCCCGCTGGACCAGGCGGAGGTCGGCGATGAACTCGGCGGGGCCAGGGTAGGCCAGCCCGGGGTGCTCCTTACCGCGCTGCTCGCCCGCCCCCTGGCCCGGCTGCTGCGGCAGGGCCAGGCGGGTCGCCCGGAGCCGTCGCGCCGCGTACAGCAGGTACGCGCGGAACGGCTCCCCCGGCGAGCGGGCCGTGATCTCGGCGAGCAGTTCCGGGTGCGCCCGGCCGGCGGCCTCGAGTTCCCGCGCCAGCGCTGGAGCGGCCTCCGGCGCGCTCACTGTCCTCACGGTTCGCTCGCGTTCGGGCGCCTCCGGCTCGCTCACCTGCACGGTCAGGGCGCGGCCGATCCGCTCCGTGGCGTTCTCCAGCGCCCGCAGCACGTGCTCGGCCTGGATCGCCGCCGTCTGCCTCGTCACCTCGGCGGTCACGAACGGGTTGCCGTCCCGGTCCGCGCCGATCCAGCTGCCGAACCTGAGGAACGGCGCCGCGGCCGAGGCGGTCCGGCCCGCCTGCGGGCCGCTCAGCGCGAGGTCCAGCGACCGGTACAGGGCGGGAACGACCCGGAACAGCGTCTCATCGAACGCGGCCATGGCCGTGCGGACCTCGTCCAGCGGGCGCATGGCCGCCGCCCGCAGCGCCGACGTGCGCCACAGCAGGTCGATCTCCTCCCGCAGCCTGCGCCGCAGCTCCGCCCGCTCGCCCGCGCCGAGCCGCTCGTCGTCCAGGCCGGTCAGGAGCGCGCTCACCCGTCGCAGCGCCTCGGTGACCGCGCGGCGACGGGCCTCGGTGGGGTGGGCGGTGAGGACCGGATGCACGCGCAGCTCGGCCACCAGCGCGGCCACGCGCCCGGGGCCGTGCTCGGCCCCGACGGCGGCGACCGCGGCGGCCAGCGACTCGCGGACGGGCGCGGCGCCGGTGTCGCGTTCCCGCAGTGTGCGGATGCGCTGGTGCTCCTCGGCCAGGTTGGCCAGGTGGAAGTACACGGTGAAGGCGTGCGCGACCGCCTCGGCCCGCTTCAGCGGCCAGGCGGCGACCAGCTCGGTGATCTCGCGCAGCGCAGTGTTTCCCGCTCGCGTCGGGGCGCCTTTGAGCCCCTCCGGCTCGCTCGTGCCGGCCGGCGGGGGCGGGTCCGCGCGCCGCGCGGCGATGACCGCGTGCCGCAGCCGTTCCACGTCGTCCAGCAGGCCCTGGCCGCCGGACTCGCGGAGCACCTCGCCGAGCAGGTCACCGAGCAGGCGGACGTCCCGGCGCATCTGCGCCGGCACCTGCTGGCGGTCGGCGTCCCTGCCCACGACGCCAGCGTAGCGACGAGCGCGTCACCGCCGATCCGCCTGGCGGGTCTCCGCGACGCCCTGAACCGGAAGCGTTCTGTTACGTTTTCGCCATAAGCGCGGGGAGCGGCATCAGCACGCGAACAGGGAGGATCAGTGCGCTTCGCGATCAAGACCAGGCCCGAGCACCAGACGTGGGCGCAGATCCGCGACGTGTGGCTGGCGGCCGACGAGATCAGCATGTTCGAGTCGGGCTGGAACTGGGACCACTTCTACCCGCTGACCGGCGACCACGCCGGGCCCAACCTCGAGGCCTGGACGATGCTCGCCGCGCTGGCGCAGGCGACCCGCCGGATCCGGCTCGGCTGCCAGGTCACCGGCATGATCTACCGCCATCCCGCGGTGCTGGCCAACATGGCGGCGACCGTGGACATCGTCTCGGACGGGCGGCTCGAGATCGGGCTCGGCGCGGGCTGGAACCAGGAGGAGTGCGACGCCTACGGCATCGAGCTGCCGCCGCTGCGGGAGCGCTTCGACCGCTTCGACGAGGGCGTCGAGGTGATCGTCCGCCTGCTCAGTGACGTCACGACCACGTTTGACGGCAAG
>DASYXX010000292.1:0-2215 GCA_035934395.1 Streptosporangiaceae bacterium | reverse complement strand
GCGGGCGGGTCGCGGCGCTGCCGTGCCCGTCCCGGCCGTCGGTGCCCGGGCCGGTGCCCGCGGGCGCGGCGCGCTCGACGGTCACGGTGCCGATCCGGTTCCGCCGCCCGGCCAGGCTCTCCGCGGTCAGCCGCAGCCCGGCCACCGTCGCGACCGAGCCCGCGATCGGCACCCGGCCCAGCCGCTGGGCGAGCAGCCCGCCCACGGTCTCCACGTCCTCGGCCTCGATGCGGACGCCGAACAGCTCGGCAAGCTCCTCGACCGGCAGCCGGGCGGTGACCCGGGCCCGCCCCTCGCCGAGCCATTCGACCGGCGGCTGCTCCTTGTCGTACTCGTCGGCTATCTCGCCGACGATCTCCTCGAGGATGTCCTCGATGGTGACGAGCCCCGCGGTGCCGCCGTACTCGTCGATCACGATCGCGAGGTGAATCTGGCGCGCCTGCATCTCCCGCAGCAGCGCGTCGATCGGCTTGCTTTCCGGGACGAACGTGGCCGGCCGCATGATCGAGCCGACCTTCTCGACCGACTCTCCCTCGCGGTGCTCGTAGCTGCGGGTCACGATGTCCTTGAGGTAGGCGATCCCTACGATGTCGTCCTCGTTCTCGCCGATCACCGGGATACGGGAGAAGCCGCTGCGCAGCGCCAGCGACAGCGCCTGGCGCAGGGTCTTGCCGCGCTCCACGAACACCATGTCGGTGCGCGGCACCATCACCTCGCGGACGATCGTGTCGCCCAGCTCGAACACCGAGTGGATCATCGCGCGCTCGTCGGGCTGGATCACCTGCCGCTGTTCCAGCAGGTCCACGAGCCCGCGAAGGTCTTCCTCCGATCCTGGCGGCCCGCCACGGCTCGCGGCGCCGCCGGGGGGCAGCAGCAGCCGCGACAACGGCCCCAGCAGCCAGGTGACGGGGGCCAGGATCGACGCCGCGACGGTGGCCACCCGCACCGCGCTGCGCTGCCCGAGGGATCTGGGCACGATGCCCGCGGCCACGTAGATCACCACGGTCATGACCGCCGCCGTGATCACGAAGGTCCGCCAGCCGTGACCGAGCCAGTGCAGCAGCACGGCCGTCACCAGCACGGTGGCGGAGAGTTCGGCCGCGATCCGGGCCAGCAGCAAAACGGCCAGGTAGCGCGCCACGTCGGCCAGCACGACCTGCAGCGGCGTCGAGCCCTCGCCGACCGTGCGGCCGAGTTCCTTCGCCCCGGCCCTGGAGACCCGGGCCAGCGCCGCCTCCGCGCTGGCGCACCAGCCGGCCAGCAGCGTCAGCGCTATCGCCGCCGCCAGCAGCCAGCCCATGGTTCACTCACCCCGACTCTCCCGGCCGGCCTTCCCGCCCGGGCTCTGGAGTCCCTGGCTCTCCGGGTCGCCCTCGCTGCCCGGATCGCGTTCCGAGCTCCACGCGGCGAGCAGCCGGTCCTGCAGGCCGAACATGGTCGCGTGCTCCTCCGGGTCGGCGTGGTCGTATCCGAGCAGGTGCAAGATGCCGTGCGTGCACAGCAGGTCGAGTTCTTCCTGCACGCTGTGCTCGGCCTTGCGGGCCTGCTCGATCGCCACCTGCGGGCACAGCACCACGTCGCCGAGCAGTCCCGGCTCGGCGTCGGCGTCGCCGTGGTCGGCCTGGCTGCCGCCCGGGGGCGGCGGCCAGATCTCGTCCATGGGGAACGAGAGCACGTCGGTCGGGCCTGCCTCGCCCATCCAGCGCTGATGCAGGTCGGCCATGGCCGCCTCGTCGACGAGCAGCACGGACAGCTCTGCCAGCGGGTGCACTCGCATCCCGTCCAGCACGTGCCGGGCCAGCGCCGCCAGGCCCGCCTCGTCGACCGCGACGCCCGACTCGTTGGCGATCTCGATGCTCATCTGCCGTCCTCAGCGGGCGCGGTTGCCCGTGCGGCGAGACCGGCCGCCGGAGATCCGTTCGGTGTTCCCGGCCGGCGAGCGGCGGGCGTCGTAGCGTTCATAGGCGTCTACGATGTCCGCCACCAGCTTGTGCCGGACCACGTCATGGCTGGTCAGCTTCGAGAAGTACACGTCATCGACGCCGTCGAGTATGTCCTGGACCAGCCGCAGGCCGCTGACCTGCCCGGCCGGCAGGTCGACCTGGGTCACGTCGCCGGTCACGACGATCTTGGAGCCGAAGCCCAGCCGGGTCAGGAACATCTTCATCTGCTCCGGCGAGGTGTTCTGCGCCTCGTCAAGTATGATAAATGAGTC
>DASYXX010000282.1:0-5772 GCA_035934395.1 Streptosporangiaceae bacterium | reverse complement strand
TCGCCGAGGCCGCGGGCGCCGGAACGCTGGCCGCAGAGGCGCTCACCGCGGCAGGGCTGGTCGGCGACACGGCCGCGCTGACCGCCGCGCACGCCGCGTGGAGCCGCTTCGGCGCCCACGGCAAGGCCCGGGCGGTGGCGGCGGCGATGCGCGCCGCCGGGCTCCCGGCTCCGATAACGCGCTACCATGTCGGCCATTTCCCGGCCGCGGATCCGGACGCGCTGACCGCGCGGGAACGCGCGCTGTGCCGGCTGGTACACGAGGGGCGCACGAACCAGCAGATCGCCCGCGCCCTGCACATCAGCGTCAAGACCGTGGAGGCGTACCTAACCCGGATCTACCGCAAGACCAAGTGCAGCTCCCGCGTCGAGCTAGCCGTGGCCATCACCGAACGCCGCATCCAACTCGACGACTGAGCGTCATGGGCCGCTACGGCAGCCCCTTGCAGCCCGTCGCCCTGACTTTTACTCCCTCCGGTAGCCCAAAACGGTCTAAATCGGACGCAGAATTGGTCACACGGGAGTAAATGTCGGTGGCGGGAGTCATCCTGGCCGAGTGATTGGCAGGAAAGGTGCCCTTTTTGCGAGGGTTGTGACCGCTAGCGAGCTGGCTAGGGGCGGAGCTTCGGCCACGCAGGTCCGGCGGCTGGTCCGGCGGGGCGTGCTGGTGCCAGTGGGGCGCGGGGTATATGCGCGCGCGACGGTCGCTGCCCAGGTGGCGACAGACCCGGTCGAAGACCACGCGTTACGTCTGGCATCAGTCCTGGCGGTGACAAAACCTGGCGATGCGGGAAGTCACCATAGCGCTGCAATTATCCAGGGCCTCGATCTGCTCGGGCCGAGGCCGCCCGATGTGGCAGTGACTCGTCCTCCGGGAGGGAGTCAGAAGGGCCGACCGGGCGTGCACCTCCATATCTCCGCGCTGCCGCCTGAGCATGTGACGGAGCGCGGGGGCATCCGGCTGACCTCTGTCGCCAGAACGGTTGTCGATCTGGCTCGTACCTCCTCGTTCCGGTCTGGGGTTGTGGTCGCCGACTCGGCGTTGCGGAGTAAGCAGACGTCAGACGCAGAGCTGCAGTCGGTCATAACGGATTGTTCGCGCTGGCCTGGCATCTGCCAGGCGAGGCTGGTGGTCGAGTTCGCCGACGGCCGGTCTGAGTCGGTCCTCGAGTCGATATCACGGGTCGCATTCCGCGATCAGCAACTGCCACCGCCGGAACTCCAGGTCTGGGTCGGAGGGGAAGACGACGGAGTGATAGGCCGGGCTGATTTCCTGTGGCGGCGATATCGCACCATCGGTGAGGCCGACGGGGCCGTGAAGTACAAGGACACCGCGCGGGCGATTTCGCAGCTACGGCGTGATGCGCTGCTGCGTACGGCGGGCTTCGAGGTGGTGCATTTCACGTGGTCTGAGATCGTCCGGACTCCCGGCCAGGTCGCCGCGTCGCTCAGGGAGGCGTTCTGCCGGGGCGGGCGGTGGTGATTCCGTGCTCGGCGGCCCATTGCTGGACGTCGCGGCCCTCGATGGCGGCGGCCATCATCGGCGGGAACTGCTCGGGGGTACAGGCGAAGACCGCGCAACCCAGCGCCGCGAACGCCGCCGCGTTGTCGTGGTCGTACCCGGGCGCGCCGTCGTCGGACAGGGCGAGCAGCACGACCAGGCGGACGCCCGAGGCGACGATCGCGGCCGCGCGCTTGAGCAGTTCGCTCTGGTCGCCGCCCTCGTAGAGGTCGCTGATCAGCAACATGACCGTGTCGTTCGGCCGGCGGACGAGCGACTGGCTGTACCCGAGCGCCTGGTTGATGTCGGTGCCGCCGCCGAGCTGGGTGCCGAACAGCACCTCCACCGGGTCCTCGAGCCTCGCGGAGAGGTCGACCACGGCCGTGTCGAACACGACCAGCTGCGTGCGCAGCGCGCGCAGCGAGGCGAGAACCGCGGCGAACACGCTGGAGTACACGACCGAGCTGGCCATCGAGCCGGACTGGTCGACCGCCAGGATGATGTCCTTAACGCAGGCGCGCTGACGGCGGCCGTAGCCCACGAGCGTCGCCGCGATGATCGTCTGGTGGCTCGGCTGGTAGTGCCGCAGGTTACGGCGGATCGTCGCGTTCCAGTCAACGTCGGCCAGGCGGCGGGGGCGGTTCGTGCGCGCGGCCCGGTTGAGCGCGCCGGTGATCGTCTGGCGGGTCTGCGACGCCAGCCGCCGCTCCAGCTCGTCGACGACCTTGCGGACCACCATCCGGGCCGTGGCGCGGGTCCGCTCGGGGATGACCTTGCCCAGCGCGATCAGCGTGCCGACCAGGTGCACGTCGGGCTCGACCGTCTCGAGTACCTCGGGCTCAAGCAGCAGCCGCTCGAGATCCAGGCGCCTGATCGCGTCCTGCTGGATGACACGGACGACAGGGCTGGGGAAGTAGGTCCGGATGTCGCCGAGCCAGCGGGCAACCGACGGCGCGGAGGCGCTGAGACCGCCGCGGCGGTCCCGGCCTGCCGCCGGGCCTCCGTTCCCGCGGCCCGCGTCATACACCGCAGCCAGCGCCGCGTCGACCGCGGCCTGCTCGCCGCTCAGCGGGACGCCGATGCCGTCCGCGTCGGCGCCCCCTAGCACCAGCCGCCAGCGGCGAAGCCGCTCGTCGGCCCGATGGCTCTCCTGCGTCATCATGTTTCTGCGCTCGCCTGCGGGGCGCCTTTGAGGCGCGCCGACTCGCTCATTGGGGACCTCCCGCGCCGAGGATGAGGCGGAGGACCGGGAGGACCACGGCGGTCCGCTCGGGATCGAGTGCCTCGCCTGGCGCGTCCGCCGATGCGGTCCCGGTCCCGCCCGGACCAGGACCGTTATGGGAAGAGCCGCCGCCGAACCGGCGGACGTGCTCGCCGATCTGGCGCCGCTCGCCCGCGGGGAAGGTCGAGAACGTGCGGCGCAGGACCGGGAGGATCTGCGTGAACGCGTCGCCTCTGACGCCCGAGAGCCAGCCGTCGATGAGCCGCAGCAGCGTCTCGTCGTGCAGCAGGACGAGGCCGCTCCGGCCGAGGAAGCCCTCGATCCAGGCCGCGCCGGCCGCCGGGTCGTGGCCGGGACTGAGCGTCAGGCTCATCCGGCGGCCGAGCTCGGCCGGCTCGAGCAGGCCTGCGTCGTGCAGGATGCGGGTGCAGCGGCCGGTGACCCGGCCGTGCACGTCGGTGCGCCCGGCCAGGCTGGCGAGCGCGCCGCGCCATCCGGCCCGCAGCTCGTCGCGCTCGAGCAGCCCGACGGCCGCGTCGACCCTGTCGATCCGCCCGGCGAGCCCGGCGGCCGCGTCGTCGTCGAGGGCGCTCACCGCGAGCGGCAGGCCGACGACGATCCTGGCCACCAGGCCGACGACGATGTCGGCGACCTGGCTGACGTCGGTCTCCCTGACGTTGCCGTAACGGAGCACCCGGGCGAGCGGCGGCAGGGCGTCCATGAGCTGTGCGGCGTCGGCCGCGACGGCCGCGCGCCGCTCGAAGGCGGCCATCGCGGCCCCGACGGCGTCGGGAAGGTCGGCGAGCAGGGCGGTCCCGACGAGCTCGGTCAGCGTGGCGAGCGGCGGCTCGGCCCGGAGCCGCTCGCTGACCAGGGCGGTCGCGGCCTCGGCCAGCGTCGAGCCGTAACGGCTCGCCTCCACCAGGCTGACCGCGTACTCGGGCTGCCACTGCAGGTGCCAGATCTCGTGGAACGTGCCGCGCGCGCCGCTGGCCTCGCGCGCCTCGCCCCAGCCGATGCCGAGCAGGGTTAGGCGGTGCAGCAGGCGGCTGCGATCGCGGTCGAGGGGCCTGCGCAGGTCGAGGTCGAGGTCACGGGCTCCGGCCTCGGGGCGCATCCTCAGCCGCCGCTGCTCGCGCTCGAGCTCGGCCTGCAGCGGGACCGTGGGCGCCTCGGCCGGGACGGAGCCGAGCACCTGGCCCACGACCAGCCGTTCGTGCACGAGCGCGAGCGCGGTATCCGCGCCCTCGCCGAGCACGGCGCGCGTCGCGTCGGTCAGCTCGGGCAGGCCGGCCAGCGGCCGCCCGCGCAGCGCGGCGAGCGCCTCCGCGAGCCGGACCGCCTCGATCACGTGGGCCGAGGAGATGCCGATGTCCTCCTCCCGCAGCAGCCGCGCGGTCTTCGCGAGCCACAGCACGAGCACCTGCCCGCCGTGATGCCGGTAGAGGTGGTCGTACCAGCCCGGCGACGTGATGCCGGCCCCGTAGCCCGAGCGGTAGGACAGCCGGTCGTAGGTCCACGGCACCCAGGTCAGCGTGACCTTGCGTCTGGTCAGCCCCTTGAGCAGCGCGGCGTCGGCGCTGGCCGGGCCGCGCCGGGCGAGCGCGGGCGCGTGCCAGGCGCCGCAGATGACCGCCACCCGCTCGTGTCCTTCCCGCGTCGCCCGCCGGATCGCCTGGCGCATTTGCGCTTCGCGGCGCGCTTCGTGCCCGCGCCCGGCGAGCGGGGTGTTCCCGTCCGGCCCGGCGGCCTCGCGCAGCGCGGCCATCGCGTCGGTGATCGCGGCGAACGCCTGCTCGCCGCCGCGGTGCTCGACGACGTCCTCCCAGAATCGTTCCGGGTCGCCGTGCCCGGCGGCCTCGGCCAGCCACGCGATCGGGTCGGAGCGGATCATGTCGGGGTCCGCCGCGGGTCGGCTCGAGTCCGGCCCGGCAGGCTCGCCGGCCGGAGGCTCGCCGGCCGGAGACACGCCGGCCGGAGACACGCTGGCCGGAGGCTCGCCGGCCGGGATCGCGCGGTCGGGCCGCGCGGCGAGCACGTGCGCGAGCGGCAGGTCGATCATCCGCAGCGCGACCCGCTCAGTCAGGGCGTAGCGGATGGCCTGCCACTCCGGCGAGAAGCACGTGAACGGGTAGAAGGCCGCACGGCGAGGCTCGTCGGACGCGTAGCCGAGCAGCGCGACCGGGGGATGCATGTCGGGGTGTGCCGCGAGCGTCAGCAGCGGCTCGGCCTCGGGCGGTCCCTCGACGAGCACCGCGTCGGGCTTGAGCTCGGTCAGCGCCTGCTCGACGCTGCGGGCCGAGCCCGGGCCGTGGTGCCGGATGCCGAGGATGCTGACGCTCACGGTGCTTTCCCGCTCGCCTGCGGGGCGCCCTTGAGGCACCGCCTTCCCTCGTCGCTCAGTCGCAAGCTCCCTCGCTCCTCAGTCCAGGCGGCACCGCGCCCCTCCGGCTCGCTCACGGTGCTTTCCCGCTACCTCACCGCACCAGCTCGCGGCAGGAGCGGTACAGGTCGTCCCAGCCCTTCCGCTCCCGGGCGACCGTTTCCAGGTACTCCTGCCAGACCGCACGGTCCTGGACCGGGTCCTGGATCACCGCGCCGGTGAGCCCCGCCGCGACGTCGGCGGCGGACACGTCGCCGTCACCGAAGTGGGCGGCGAGCGTCCAGCCGCTCGTCATCACCGAGATCGCCTCGGCGGTCGAGAGCGTCGCCGACGGGCTCTTGAGCTTCGTCGCGCCGTCCTCGGTCTGGCCGTTCCGCAGCTCGCGGAAGATCGCGACCACGCGCCGGATCTCGTCGACGGCCGGCGGGGTGCCGGGCAGCTCAAGGGCGCTCCCGAGCTCGCTCACGCGGCCCTGCACGATCCGGACCTCCTCCTCGGCGTCCGCGGGCAGCGGCAGCACGACGGTGTTGAAGCGGCGGCGCAGCGCGCTCGACAGCTCGTTCACCCCGCGATCCCGGTCGTTCGCGGTCGCGATCACGTTGAAACCCTTGCACGCCTGCACCTCGGCCCCGAGCTCGGGAACCGGCAGGGTCTTCTCGGACAGCAC
>DASYXX010000270.1:0-4879 GCA_035934395.1 Streptosporangiaceae bacterium | reverse complement strand
GACGCCTCAGACACCGCTTCCTCACCACCCGAGCTCGTCGAGCCGGGCATCGTCGATGCCGAAATGGTGGCCGACCTCGTGGATGACCGTGCGGCGCACCTGCTCGACCACCTGCTCCTCCGTGTCGCAGATCGCGCAGATGGCCAGGCGGTAGATGGTGATCAGGTCAGGCAGCACCCCGGCGTACCCCGACGTGCGGCCCGTGAGCGGCACTCCCTGGTAGAGCCCGAGCAGCCCGCGGGGACCGGCATCGTGCTCCACCGTGACGGCCACGTTGCGCATGAGCCGGCCGAGTTCGTCGGGGAGCGAGTCCAGAGCCTCCGCGACCATCTCCTCGAACCGGCCGCGTTCCACCTGGATCACCAGTCCATTCTCGCCGCAGCGAGGTTACGGCGCGGGCCTCTATCGTTGGCCCCGTGGCTGAACCGGTTACGGCTCCGCGCCGGTCGTCGCGCCCCACGGCCGCCGACCTGGCGGCCGCCAGGGACCTGACGATCCCCGACGTCGTCGCGCCCGGCCTGCGCGTCTTGTTCTCCGGCATCAACCCGGGGCTGTACTCCGCCGCCACCGGCTTTCACTTCGCCCGGCCCGGGAACCGGTTCTGGCCGGCCCTGCACCGCTCGGGGTTCACCCCGCGCCAGCTCCGCCCCGACGAGCAGGACCAGCTGCTCCCGCTCGGGCTGGGCATCACCAACATCGTCGCCCGCGCCACCGCCCGCGCCGACGAGCTGACCACGGAAGAACTCCGCGCGGGCGGCCAGGTGCTGCGGGCCAAGGCCGCCCGGCTGCGCCCCCGGTGGCTGGCCGTGGTCGGCGTCACCGCCTACCGGACCGCGTTCGAGGACGCCAGGGCCGCCGTGGGACCGCAGGAGCAGCTTCTGGCGGGCACCCGCCTGTGGGTGCTGCCCAACCCGAGCGGCCTCAACGCGCACTGGAACGCGGAGTCCCTGGCGGGGGAGTTCGCCCGGCTGCGCGAGGCGTCCGCCTGACCCGGGGCTCGGGGCTCAGGCGTCGCACATTTCCAGGAGCTTGGTCACCGTGGCCCAGTTACGGGCCGTCCCGGCCAGGTCGCCCGCTCGCCCGCGGCCGCCGCTGGTGATCAGCGCGGCCAGCTCGCTCCGCCCGAAGCCGTCCGGCGTGTGCAGGTAGATGGTGCGCCCGATGACCTGGGCCGTGTCACGCGTGCCCGGCTGCTTCTGCTCGGCGCGGCGCCGCGCGTCGGCCACGCCGTCCGCTACCTCGGGTCCCGGCGCCGCGCTCAGGAACACGGCGTGCACGGCCCTCGGGTTCGGCTCGCCGGAGTACGGGCTGTCGCGCATGACCCGCGCCAGCTCATCGCGGGAGAACACCACCACGCGGACCTGCGTCCCGAAGGCCGAGGCGATCGCCTCCTCCAGGCCCGCGGCCAGCGCCGCGGCGTCGGTTTCCGCCGTGCTGAACACCACGTTGCCGCTCTGGATGTAGGTCGCCACGTCCGCGTGCCCGAGGGAGGCCACGACCTGGCGCAGTTCCGCCATCGGCACCTTGTTATGACCGCCGACGTTGATCCCGCGCAGCAGGGCAACATGGGTAGGCATGGCAGCATCCTGCCGCATCGGGCCCGATCATGACCGGCCCGGGCCAGGTTCCGGCCCGGCCGCGCGGTCCAGGGCCGCCGCGAAGGCGCGGAACGTCGGCGCTCCGGGCGCCCGGTCCAGGACCGCGAAGGTCACGCGCTCGAACCTGGAGCCGAACGCCCATGACGGCCCGAGCTGCGCGGCGAAGGCCGCGGCCACCGAGCCGGGCGGATTGCGGAACGCGCCGCAGCCCCACGCGCCGAGCACGAGACGGCGCAGCCCGCTCGCCCAGAACACCGCGAGCACCTTCGCGGTCCGTGCGGCCAGCACCTCGGGCAGGAGCGCCGCTCTCGGGTGCCGGGGGCCGAGCGCCCCGGCATTCGGCGCGGCCGCGGTCACGAACGAGACCGGGTAGGGCCGCGCGAGCAGCGCTCCCTGCTCGTCACGGAACACGGGAACCGCGGGCGAGAAGATCACGTGGTCGCTGTACAGCAGATCGCGCTGCGCCCGGTGGAACGAGTAGAACCCCGGCACCCGGAGCAGGCAGTGGTAGAGGCCCGAGGACCGGGCGAGGCTCTCCTCCTGCGCCTCGGCGCCGCCGAGAAAGCCGCCGCCGGGATTCGTCGCCGAGGCGAAGTTGAGGCAGCCGACCGGGCCGGCCAGGCGCCGCGCCGCCGCCAGCGACGACTCGTTGGTGACCTCGACCCGCGTGGCCGTCGCTGGAGCTCGCGGGGAGAGCTGGCGTAGCGCTGCAGCGGCGTCATCCGGCGTCCAGAGCCGGGTGGCGGCGACAGACCGGGCGAGATCGTCAGCGATCGTGACCCGGCCGGCCTCCGGGTGGTCGTACCAGCCGCGCTCCAGGATCGCCACGGTTTCCTCGGCGATCAGCCGGCGCCGGTCCCTCATCGCACATCCTCCTTGACAGCCCGATCCCGGATGTTACTCTGAACATGAGTATATCTCAAATCGAGAATAACTAACGCAGGTTGGAGAGACGCGAGCGTGACGGATCCGACCAGCACGGGGCGGGCAACAGCGGGCGCGGGCGCAGCCGGGCCCGCGAGCGAGGCGCAGTTCCTGGCCGAGTACGACCCGCGGGCGTTCGAGCCGATCGGGGTCACGGTGGACGTGGTGGCGCTGACGATCCGGGACGGCGCGCTGCACGCGCTGCTGGTGCAGCGGGGAGTGCCGCCGTTCGAGGGCCGGTGGGCCCTGCCGGGCGGCTTCGTCAAGACGCTGGGCGGCCCCCGCGGCCAGCGGGTGGAGGAAGACCTGCCCGACGCGGCGATCAGGGAGCTCGGCGAGGAAACCGGCACCCGGCTGGGCCGGATCCATCTCGAGCAGCTCGCCGCCTACGGGAAGCCGGGCCGCGACCCGCGGATGCGCGTGATCTCCGTGGCCTACCTGGCGTTCGCACCGGAACTGCCGGAACCCGAGCCGGGCAGCGACGCCCGCGCGGCCGCATGGGTCGCCGTGGACGACCTCGGGATGGCCGAGCCCGGCGGCACGCAGCGGCCGGGCACCACGCGGAAGCTCGCGTTCGACCACGCGCTGATCCTCTCCGACGGCCTGGAGCGGGCCAGGTCCAAGCTCGAGTACACGCCGCTGGCGACCGCGTTCACCGGCGAGGAGTTCACGATCTCGGAACTGCGCGCGGTGTACGAGACGGTCTGGGGCGAGCCGCTGCACGCCGGCAACTTCCACCGCAAGGTCCTGTCCGTGCCGGGGTTCGTGGAGAGCACGGGCGAGGTCACGCCGCACGGCGGAGCGCGCGGCGGCCCCCGGGCCCGGCTGTACCGCCGCGGCGACGCGCGGCTGCTGCACCCGGCGCTGCTGCGGCCCGGCCGGGAGGAGGAGGCGCGATGACCATGACCCGCGAGGAGGCGGTGCGGCTCATCGAGTCCGCGCGCGGGCCCGCCGACCTGTTCGGGGCGGACGCGGCGCGCAGCTATCGCAGGCTGGCCCGGCTGACGCACCCGGACACCTCGCCCGCAGAGGCTTTGCGATGCCAGAGTCAGCCCGCGCAACCCCGGGCCGGGCACGGTAGGACCCGCGCAAACCCGCGCGGGACGCGTCCCCGTCTTCCTGGCCTCCCACGGTCCCCGCGCGCTCGACAAGCGCGTCCTTTACGTGACGAGCTGCTGCTAATCCTCCGTTGCCAGCCAAGCCTTCTTCGTGACATGTTGGGTACTCCTAGTAGTTAGGGAGGCAAAGGTCTGTCACGATCGGGGGGTACGTGACACATGAGCAAGATTTCTCCGGGCGTCCTCAGCCCGCCGCGCGAGATTCTCACGCCCGACGAGTGGCGCGCGCGGGGACGCGCCCGGCGCGAGCGGGTGTCCCTTGATGAGCACGCGTACTGGGATGCGCCCAGTGACCGGCCCGACCCGGTCTCCGTTCTGGAGGAGCAGGCCAAGACCCGCGTGCCCGACCTGGTGCCGGTCCGGTACGGCCGCATGCTCACCTCGGCGTTCGCCTACTACCGCGGCGCGGCCGCGCCGATGGCCTGGGACCTGGGGCACATGGCCACCCCGGACCTGCGCGCGCAGTGCTGCGGCGACGCGCACCTGCTGAACTTCGGGATGTTCGCCGCGCCCGACCGGCGGCTGGTTTTCGACGTGAACGACTTCGACGAGACTCTCCCGGCGCCGTTCGAGTGGGACGTCAAGCGCCTGGCGGCCAGCTTCGCGGTGGCCGCCCGCGACAACGGGCTCAAGGAGGGCGCCGGCTGCGCGGCCGCGCGCCGCTGCGCCACCAGCTACCGCACCGAGATGGCCAAGTTCGCGTCGATGCGGTTCCTCAACGTGTGGTATTCCCGGATCGACGTTGACCAGGTGACCAGGTACTACGACGCGCTGCAGCCGAAGAAGGCGGTGCAGCAGCGCCGCAAGGAGATCAGGAAGGCGCAGCGCCGGACGAGCCTGAAGGCCATGACCAAGTTCTGCGACCAGGTCGACGGGGAGTACCGGATCCGCCCGGACCACCCGGTGATCGTCCGCTTCCCGATCGAGCGTAACCCCGAGATGCTCAACGAGCTGCGCAGCGCGGTCGCGCTCTATCAGGAGACGCTCCCGGCCGACCGGCGGGAGGTGCTGCGCCGGTACTACTTCGGCGACTTCGCCCGCAAGGTCGTCGGGGTCGGGTCGGTCGGCACCGAGGCCTTCGTGCTGCTGCTCATGGGCGACCGCGACGACGAGCCGCTGTTCCTCCAGGTCAAGGAGGCGCAGGAGTCGGTGCTGGCCCCGTTCGCCGGGCCGAGCGAGTACAAGCACCAGGGCGAGCGGGTGGCCAGGGGGCAGCGGATGATCCAGGCCGCGACCGAC
>DASYXX010000261.1:0-3433 GCA_035934395.1 Streptosporangiaceae bacterium | reverse complement strand
TGACTCCTCCAACGCATGTGCGAACTTGGGGCGGGCTCCGTGTCGTCGTCACTGTCCGTGCTGACAGGGGCGGGTGCTGGCGTGTCGTCTCGTGTGGGGATGGAGTGGCGAATCACGATCTTGCCGGGGCCGATCAGGACTTCCTTCACGAGCAGGCGCACGACGCGCTGGCGGTCCCCGACGGTTGCGGTGACCGCGGATTTGCGGAGAGTCGCCAGGAAGCCTTCGAGGTTGTCGGCGAGCTTGAGGTAGACCTCGCGGTCGGCGAGCTGGGCGTCGAGGGCCTGGGCCTGGTGGCGCAGGCTGGTCTCGCGGGCGCGCAGATCGGGCATCCGGGCGCGGAGCTCGTCGAGGGACAGGAGGTCTTCCTGGTAGGCCCCGATCAGCCTGGTGATCGCGCTGATGGTCTTGGCGAGGGCGTCGTCGAGGCGCTTGCGCTGGGCGGTGGCCGGGTCGGCGGTGCGGATCTGGGCCAGGCGCTTGTCGATCTCGGCGCGGATGAGGGCGGGGTCGGCGATCAGGTGCGTGATGTGGTCCCAGACGACCTGGTCGAGGTAGTCGGCGCGAACCGGCTTGCTGCCGCATACCTTGCCATGCTCGAACCGGTAGTTGTCGCTGCCGACGCACCGGTAATAGAAGATCTTGTTGCCGGCGGTGGTCGTGGTGTGGCCGCGGTAGCAGGCGTAGCCGCAGCCAGAGCATGCGGTCAGGCCCTGGAGCAGGGACGGGGTCTTGCTGGCGCGGGAGGCGAACTTCTTGTTATCGGCCAGGCGGCGCGCCACCCGCTCGAAGGTCTCCTCGTCGACCAGCGCCGGGACGTCGATCTCGACCCAGTCGCTGCGGGGCCGGTCCACGGTGGTGTAAGCGGTGCCGGTCGCGCGCCCGGCCAGCCGGGCGACCCGGTTGCGCCCGGCCTGCTGGCTCAGGCGGCCGGTCTTGCCGAAACAGGCCCGGCCGGCGTAGGCGGGGTTGCGCAGCATGCCCCAGATCGTGGAGCGGTCCCAGCGGGTCTTGCCGGTGCGGGTGGTGACCCCTGTGCTGTCCAGCCACCGGGCCAGCTCAGCGATGGCCACGCCCTCGTCGGCGTAGCGGCGGAACAGCCCGGCGACGATGGCGGCCTCGTGCGGCACGATCTCATACCGGGCGGCGGCGTGCTCGCTCTTGCGCACGTACCGGTACCCGAACGGCGCCCCCGACAGCACGTTCACGCTGCCGGAGCGGGCCCGCTGGTTCTTGCCGCGGCGGGTCCGCTCCATGATCTGCGCCCGCTCATACTCGGCGATCATGCCCCGGAACTGGACCAGCAGCGCATCCTCGGGACTCTCGCCCGAGGGAGTCTTGACGAACACCACGGACGTGCCCGCCCTGGCCAGCTCCTCCAGCAGCAGCGCCTGATAGGCGTACTTGCGGGCCAGCCGGTCCGGGGAGTAGCACAGCACCACGTCCACCGGCACCTGGGCCACCAGGTCCCGCAGCGCCTCCAGGGCCGGGCGGACCAGCGACGCGCCCGAGTACCCGTCATCCTCAAACACCCACTCCTGCGGGACGTCAAGCCCCAGCTGCCTGGCGTGGGCGCGCAGCGCCTGGGTCTGGGAGACGATCGTCTCCTGCTCCTTCTGCCGGGCGCTGGAGACCCGCGCGTAGATCGCCGCGCTGGTCATCGCGGCACCGTCCTTCCCGGCCGCCTCGCATGCCGCGGGCCGGCCCCTCGGGGATCAGGATCTTGTAAGCCGCCGACAATTCCGCGGCCCCAAGGCGGTCGAACACGAACACCACTTCGACCACCAGCTCGCTCACCTGCGGGGATGGTTTCTGCGGCCCCGCGCGAGAAACTCCTCCAGTGCCTGGGCCACCACGGCGGAGATCGACCTCCCCGATGCCCGGGCATGTTCACGCACCCGCTGGGCAAGGCTGGCCGGCACCTTGACCGTGAACACCGTCGCCGGCTCGGGAACCACGACCGCCCCCGACCGCGCCGCGACCTCCACATAGCGGCGGGCCTGGCGCTCCGAGCAGCCAAACCGCCCGGCCAGCACCCGGGCCGCCTCCGCCACCGGAACCCCGGCCGCAACCAGCCCGGCAGCAGCGTTGACGCGCTCGGCGTACTCCACGCCACCCACCCGGCCGCCGCGAGACATGTCACCAACGTACTACCTGAAATGTCACACGCTCACGCCGGCCCGCCGCGGCCGCTCGCAGCGCCGGTAGCCCAGCGTCACCTCGAAGCAGAAGTTGCCACTTGCGGTGGAGGACTCATCACCCCGCCCTGCGGAGTGCCCTCCTCGGTCGGGGCGAACCCCTTGCCCGCCTCGAATACCCCCGCCCTCAGCCACCGCCCGATCATGTCCCTGGCCGGGAACGACCCGAGCTGGGCGAGCAGGAAGGAGTGATCGATTCTGTCGAAGGCCGCCGTCAGGTCCGCATCCAGGATCCACACCCGCCTGGCCTTGCCGTTCAGCGTGGTGTAGAGCGCCCCGGCCGCGTCCTGGCAGGACCGGCCCGGCCGGAACCCGTAGGAGCGGGGCTCGAACCGGGCCTCCCACTCCGGCTCCAGCGCGTTTTTGACCCGTGCCTGGTGGACACGGTCCATGATCACCGGAATGCCGAGCGGGCGCTGCTTGCCGTTCGCCTTGGGGATATACACCCGCCGCACGGGCAGGGGCTGCCAGGTCGTGACGGACTGATGCACGCGCACCGCCACCGCCTTCCTGGACAGGCCGTCAAGAACGACGACCCTGTCTACCCCGGCCGTCCGGCGGCCAGCATTGCGCTGGGTCACCTGCCGCACGCTGACCAGCGTGTTCGACCATGACCGCAGCATCATCTTCTGCAGGTTCCTGACCTTCGGCCAGTCACCCTCCCGCGCCGCCGTGAAGATCCGCTGCCGCAGCCGTTCTACGTTGCCCTCGTGGACCCGCCAGTTAATGGCGTCCCATTCCAGCCCGCCCTCCGGTCCGTTCACCGTTTCCGGCATCTAACTTGCCCTTCGGCTCGTCCGGCTGCCCTGCGTCAGCCTCCACAGGCTCACCTGGCTCGCGTCAGCTCCCTTCCGGGCCCGGCAGCCGCCGGTATCCGGCCGGTTCCCCCTGACCCCCGCCCTGGAAGGAGACGGCGTGCTGGCCCTGGTTCCCGCTGCCTTTCGGCCGCCGGCATTCGCTTCTCGGCCATCCTTTCCCGCCTGGTATTCCGCCCCTCTTACGATCGGCCTACCGGCGCAGACACGCCGGACCATGACGGGGTTTCCACGTTCCGCGCACGCGAGATGCGGCCGGATAGGGCGCCCTCTGTACCCCGGGACCAGCGGTGCTCCACGCGGACCAGGTCGAATCCCCGGCCCGCCGCCTGCCGCATCCCAGCGGCACCGGTCCTGCACCCCGGCCACACGCCCGTCACCTATCCGGGGCTGACGCTCACGAGGCATCAGTCAAGGGTT
>DASYXX010000259.1:0-2776 GCA_035934395.1 Streptosporangiaceae bacterium | reverse complement strand
TGCCGCCATCAACAACCGCGGCGACGTGGCCGGCTTCTATGTGGCCTCGGGCGGGGTGACCGACGGGTTCCTCAAGACCGGCGGCGGCGTGTTCATCAAGCTCGCCGTGCACGGTGCCACGATGACCCAGGCCTTCGGCGTCAACGATCACGACGAGGTCGTCGGGGCATATACCGTCGGCACCGGCAGCAGCGCCAAGAGCTTCGGCTTCGTCTGGCGGCCCGGCCACGGGTTCACCACCGTCAGCGACCCGCACGGCGTGGGCGCCACGTTCATCAACGGTGTCAACAACGCGGGCGACCTCGTCGGCTTTTACACCGACGCCGCCGGCAACACCGACGGCATGCTCGCCCTGCCTCGCTGACCCCGCCTCCCCGAGCTGCCGCCGACTCCCCACCCCCCAGCCGGTGGCACCCCCACCGGGGCGGGCCCGCACGGGCCCGCCCCGTGTCCATGCCATCGGCGAGCGGGAAGATCGGACGGTCAGTAGCCCAGGGCCGGGTCGACGACCCCCACCAGCGGCTGGCCCGCGGCGAACCTGACGACGTTGTCCCGGATGCGGCGGGCCAGCAGGGGCTCGATCATCTCCTGGGTGTCCGCGGTGTGCGGGCTGATGATGCAGCGCTCCAGCGCCCACAGCGGGTGCCCGTCCGGCAGCGGCTCGGGATCGGTCACGTCGAGCGCCGCTCCCGCGATGGCGCCCTCGGTCAGGGCCGCGACCAGGGCGCCAGTGTCGACGTGCCGTCCCCGGGCCACGTTGACCAGCCACGCATCCGGCCGCATCGTCGCCAGCTGCGCGGACCCGATGATCCGCTCGGTGGTGGGCGTGAGCGCCAGGGCCAGGAACACGACCAGGGGATCGGCCAGCGCCTCATCGAGCCGGGAGACGTCCATTGTGCGCGCGGCTCCCGGCACCGGGTCGGGGCGCTGGCGCACGACGGTCGCGGTGACCCGCATCGGCGCGAGCAGCTCCAGCAGGCGTGCCGTGATGCCGCCGCCGCCCAGGATCGTGACCGGCTGGTCGTAGAGGCTGGTCCCGCCCTGCCGCCCCCAGCAACGGGCCGGGATCCGCCGCCACAGCAGCCGCAGCCCGGCCAGCGCCAGGGCAAGGGCGTGCTCGGCGACCGGCTCCGCGTAGGCGCCCTTCGCCGAGGTCCAGGTCCGGCCAGGGTCGAGGAGCCCCGCCGCGGCCACCCGCTCGACGCCGGCGAACGGGAGCTGCACCCAGCGCGCCGCGCCGGCGGTGGCGAGCGCGGCCTTCAGCGCGTCGAGATCGGCCGCGTTGAGCCACACCAGCGCCTCGGCGCTCGCGCCGACGTCGACCGGCTCCCCGCCGCCGTCGCGAACCGCCCGCTCCGCGAAGCCGTCACGAGCCGGTCCGATGGCCACCCGCGGCGCTGTCACGCTCAGCACCCTAGTGCACCGGTCGTGGGGAGGGCGGGCCTGATGCGGGGCTCAGGATCTAGCGCTCGGCGAGCCGCTCGACCAGCGCGCGCCGCCACTGCTCGGTCTGGCGGACCTGGTTGAACGTGAACACGTGCAGGCCCTCGACGGCCGAGGCGGGCGCGGCCAGCGTGGGCCCCGTCCGTTCCAGGAGCCGGTCCGGGCTGTAGCCGCCTGGCGCGCCCAGGCGCAGGAACCACCCGGTGTGCCCGGCGAGGAACCTGGCCGACTCGGCCACGCCGGCCTTCGCCGCCATCCGCACCAGCCTGGTCCGGTCCACCGGCCCGGCGATCCCGACGAACATCGGCAGCGTGATCCCCCGGGCGCGCACCCGCGCGATCCACCTCCGCAGCGTGACCGGGTCGAAGCAGAGGTTGCTCACCAGGTAGGTTGCGTGGTGCCGCTTGTCCCACATCGCCTGGATGGTGACGTCGTCGCCGATCTTCGGATGGCTTTGCGGGTACCCGGTCACCCCGACGCGGGAGAACGGGCTGCCCATCTCGGCGAGCCGGTCCAGCAGCGGCAGCGCGCCGTCGAAGCGGCCGGCCGGCGGGTCGGCGTCACCGGCCGGGACGAACACGTCGTCGACGCCGGTGGCGGTCAGGCGGGCCACGATGTCGGCGAGATGGGCGTCGTCGCGCACCAGGCGGGCCGACAGGTGCGGGACCACGCGGTAGCCCCGGCCGGTCAGCCGCTCGGTGAGGTCCAGGGTCGGGTCCAGTCCCTTCGCGGGCGAGGCCGTCACGGTCACCGTGATGTCGGGGGGCACCCACTCGAGCACGGCGTCCTCGGTGCTCGCCGCCGGGAAGACCTCGTACCTGGGGTGCCGCAGCAGCGGCGCCGCGCGGACCAGCCCGCCGTGGTGGATAACGCTGGGCATCACGGCCCGGCTTCTCCGGCGAACAGGCGCTCCAGTTCGCGCTCCAGGCCGCTCGTGCCGACGTCGACCACCGTCAGCGGGAGCCTGAACATCCCGGCGACGGCGGCCGCCTCCGCGTCCAGGGTCTCGTCGCGGGCCTGCGCGAGCCAGACGATCCGGCGGTAGTGGCCGAAGTAGTCCGGCCAGAGCTCGGGGCGGGCGTCCAGGCCGAGCTCGACCAGCACCGAGCGCCGGAAGCTGCGCACCAGGAAGTCGGTGAGCAGGTAGGTCCCCGGCTCCTGCTCGAACATCTCTCGCAGCCGGGCGGGGCCTGCCAGCACGTCATAGCAGTGCAGCCCGGGCAGGCGGCGCAGGTTCAGCCGCGCGCACAGGTCGTCGAGCGCGCCGTAGCTGCCGCAGTCCGCGTAGCCGAGCGCCACCCGCAGCCCGCGTGCCTGCAGGTCCCGGGCCAGG
>DASYXX010000248.1:0-7459 GCA_035934395.1 Streptosporangiaceae bacterium | reverse complement strand
CGAGACCTTGTCCAGGACACAGGTCCTGCAGATCTTCAGCCCGATCCGCCAGCGTGCCACCCGCGGTTCCTACACCGGCTACGGCAAGCGGCTTCCGTCGGACCGCCCGCCGGTGCTGACGCCCAAGGAGATGGCCCTCACAGCCGCATCCGACGGGTCCGACCAGAAGGGCAACGGACAGGCCCTGAGCGCCAGCGACACCTCGGCGCTGGGCCCCGGGGACCCGTTCAGGCCCGCCGGCGCGATCGGCCCGGTCGACCAGCGCGGCCCGGGCGGCTACGCGGCGAAGGGTCCCGAGGACGCCGAGCCCGGAGGCCAGGGAGCCAGCGGCACGGGGCCGGGCGGGACTCTTTGACGGCGGCGCAGAGCTCGGCCACGCGGGACGGCAACGGAGGCGTCGACCTGGTGCGCGTCGAGCGGGCGGTGCACGAGATCCTGCTCGCGCTCGGCGAGGACCCGGAGCGGGACGGCCTGCGCGATACACCGGCGCGCGTGGCCAGGGCCTACGCCGAGCAGTTCGCGGGGCTCGGGCAGCGGCCCGAGGACGTGCTGACCACGGTGTTCGATGCCGATCATGACGAGATGGTCCTGGTGCGCGACATCGAGATGTACTCGACCTGCGAGCACCACCTCAGCCCGTTCTTCGGGCTCGCGCATGTCGGGTACATCCCGAACGAGAAGGGGCAGATCACGGGGCTCTCCAAGCTGGCCAGGCTCGTGGACGTGTACGCCAGGCGGCCGCAGGTCCAGGAGCGGATGACCAGCCAGATCGCCGACGCGATGATGCGCGTCCTCGAGCCGACGGGCGTTATCGTGGTTATCGAGGCCGAGCACCTGTGCATGTCGATGCGCGGGGTGCGCAAGCCCGGTGCCAAGACCGTCACTTCCGCGGTCCGCGGGATGTTCCTCGACTCCGACCGGACCCGTGCCGAGGCCATGAGCCTGCTGCTCGGCCGCCACTGAGTTACCCGGGGGGTAACCCCCGGACCCCCAGACCGGGGGGCTTCGCCCCCCAGGAGCCCCCCTGCCGTCTGCTCGGGCCAGCCTCCGGCCGGCCCTCGCAGGCGGCATACGCTGGTAGTCGCACCGCGGTGCTTGCCCGGCGTTGACGCAGCCGCTGCCGTCCGCTCGGGCCAGCCTCCGGCCGGCCCTCGCAGGCGGCATAATCGATGGCCCGTGCCAATCCCGGGGGAACCTAAGTGTCACCGGGAGCGTCTCATTACGTGGCTTGTGACAGATGGCTGAAGATAGCCTGGTACGAAATGGATGCGACTGCGTTATCGCTGCCCCTACGGCGAAGGCAGCCCGCCCAGGAAGAGGTTGGCTGCCGTGTTCTGGTGTTTGCCCGCATTGCCCGTCGGCGATGACTACGCTGATGCCACGTGACCAGGGGCCTGACCTACTTGTCCGAGATGACTGAACGCAGCGGGCCAGAGACGGCAACCCCGGAGCAGCCGGCGGCGCGCCCGCCGGACCGCAGGCACCAGCGGCGCTGGGTGCCGGTCACGGCGGCCCTGCTCGCGCTGCTGATCGGCCTGGCGTACATCATCGAGGGCTTCCGGACCCGCGTCCTGTACCGGCATCTCGAGCACCCGCTGCACCGGCTCACCGAGATCGCGCCGGGCGTGCTGACGCTCGTCCCCCGCATCGCCGATGTCATCATCGGCCTGCTGCTGCTCATGCTCTCGCACGGGCTGCGCAGGCGGAAGCGGCGCGCGTGGCAGGGCGTGGTCCTGCTGCTGGCCGCCAGCGTGGTGATCCACTTCCTGCCGGTCGGGAAGCACCTGGTCGGGGCCATCCCCGCGGTGGTACTGCTCGCGATCCTGTGGTTCTACCGGAAGGAGTTCTACGCCGTAGGCGACCCCAGGACCCGGTGGCGCGCGATCTGGGTGTTCGGCATGCTCGCGGTTGCCGACGTGGCCATCGGCTTCTGCTACATCACTATTTCTTCGCACGGCCTCAAGGCCGATTACACGCTCGGGCAGCGGCTCCAGTCCGTGATCTACAACCTGGTCGGCTTCAGCGGGCCGGTCCGCTTCACCACCGAGACCCGCAACGACGGGTTCGGGTTCCTGATGGGCGGGCTCGGGATCTTCACGCTGATCGTCGTCGGCTACCTGTTCCTGCGCCCGGCCAAGCGCGCCGACCGGCTCGGCGAGGGCGACGCGAACCGGATCAGATGCCTGCTCGACAAGCACGGCGAACGGGACTCGCTCGGCTATTTCACGCTCCGCACCGACAAGAGCGTGATCTGGTCGCCGACCGGCAAGTCCTGCATCGGCTACCGGGTGCTCTCCGGGGTCATGCTGGCCAGCGGCGACCCGCTCGGCGATCCCGAGGCCTGGCCCGGGGCGATCAACGCGTTCCTCGATGAGGCAGCGCGGCATGCCTGGGTGCCCGCGGTGATCGGATGCAGCGAGCTGGGCGCGGAGACCTGGTGCCGCGAGAGCGGCGGGCTGACCGCCCTCGAGCTCGGCGACGAGGCCGTCGTCAACGTGGCCGACTTCACCCTGCAGGGCAGGTCCATGCGGAACGTCCGGCAGATGGTGACGCGGGTATCCCGGGCCGGCTACGTCGCCGAGGTCCGCCGGATGGGCGACATACCCCGCGCGGAGATCAGCCGCCTGATCAGGCAGGCCGATTCCTGGCGCGGGAGCCCCACGGAGCGCGGCTTCTCGATGGCGCTCGGGCGCGTCGGCGCGCCCGGCGACGAGAACTGCGTGATCGCCACGGCCACCGAGGACGGCGTGCTCCGCGCGATCTTGCACTTCGTGCCCTGGGGGAGCGACGGGCTGTCCCTTGACCTGATGCGCCGCGACAGGAGCGCGCAGCCGGGCCTCAACGACTTCCTCATCGTCGAGACCATCAAGAGCGCCCAGGCTCTCGGCGTCAAGCGTCTCTCGCTGAACTTCGCCGCGTTCCGGGCCGCGCTCGAGCGGGGCGAGCGGATCGGCGCCGGGCCGGTGATGCGCGCCTGGCGCCGGACCCTGCTATTCATGTCCCGCTGGTTCCAGATCGAGTCCCTGTACAAGTTCAACGCGAAATTCTGCCCAGAATGGGTGCCGCGGTTCATCCTCTTCACCGGCACCAGGGACATCCCGAGGATCGCCCTGGCCGCCCTCGAGGCGGAGGCCTTCCTGGTATGGCCCACCGTGGAGGTGCGCAGGATCGCCCGCAGGCTCGGGCTGGGCAAGGTCGGGCGGCGGCTCGGCGCGGCCGCCCGGCGGTCTCGCGCCACGGCATAGCGAGCCCGGAAGCACGGCGAGCCGGAGGGGCGCGGCGCCGCCTGGACTGAGGAGCGAGGAGCGGGGTTTGCGACGAGCGACGAGGGAAGGCGGTGCCTCTCAGGCGCCCCGCAGGCGAGCCGGCAAACACGGCGGCCTAGGGGACAGGGGGCTACGGGCTCGGGGACCGGGGGCGCAAACCCGGGGGGCGCGCCCCGATGCCGGCCCACCGGGCCCGCCCTAGGCTGACCAGACTGGGGGTAAGCCTCGGCGGGAGGACGTTCGTTGCGCATCATCCTCGACGTGCGCCAAACCAGCGAGGGACGCTTCGAGGGCGCGCTCCGCGTCCACGGTTCACCCGTCGCCCGGACGTTCGACGGAATCATCGAGCTGGTCGGGCTGCTCGAAGCGTGCCTGGCGGACTCACCGGACGTCGGCGGCATATCCGGGAGCCGGCCCCCGAATCCAGGGGTGCCACCGGATGGTGCCCGTCCCGGCCCCGGCCTAGCGTTCGACTAGCAAGTCGTCCGTGAGATTTGCGGGCGATAGGCGGCGCACATCCATACCTGGCAGACCTCGGAGGGGGGCGGGGTCTGCCAGCTATGGGCTCTTCTACCGGCCGTGGAAACGCGGCTCGCGCTTGGCCACGAAGGCCTGGGCGGCCTCGCGGTGGTCCTCGGTGAGCCCGGTGTGCGTGTGGTGGGTCACCTCGAGGTCCATGCAGTCCCCCAGCTCGCCGGCCACGGCCCGGTTCAGGTTCTCCTTCATGTAGCGGTAGGCGATCGACGGTCCGGCCGCCAGCCGGCGAGCCCGCGTCATGACCTCCCGCTCGAAGTCGGCCGGCGGGAAGACGTCGTTGACGATGCCCAGTCGCAGGGCGTCCTCCGCGCTCAGCCGCTCCGAGAAGTAGTAGAGCTCCTTGGCCCTGGCGCTGCCCACGAGCCGGGTGAGAAACCAGGTCCCGCCGTAGTCACCGGCGAACGCGACACGGGCGAAGGCGGTGGTCAGCACCGTGCCGGCGACCGCGTAACGCAGGTCGCAGGCCAGGGCAAGCGACAGGCCGGCCCCGGCCGCCGGCCCCCCGATGGCGGCGATCGTCGGCTTGGGCATGCTCCACAGGCGCCCGCTCGTGGCCCGCTGGTTCAGCCGCTGCTGGTGGATGGCCGCGTCGAGCGACCTGCCGGCGCGGTCGTCGCGCGGCGCGGCCATGCCCTTGACGTCCCCGCCGGCGCAGAACGCGCCGCCCGCTCCCGTGAGCACGACGCAGCCCACCGCCTCGTCGGTCTCCACCTCGGCGAGGACCGCCGCCAGCGCGGACATCATGGCCTGGGAGAACGCGTTGCGCCGCTCGGGGCGGTTCATGGTGATCACCGCGACGCCGTCGTCGATCTCGGCGCGCAGGTCCTCGGTCCCGGTATCGAGCTCGGCCATTTTTATCCTTTCCCGGCAACGCCGACTCCGCCGATGTCATCCTTCCCCGGCGAAGCGGACCCCGCCGATCACCTGCGGCCCGTGCCGCCCGCCGATGGTCACCTCGGTGATCCCCTGGCCGTGACCGGCCCGGGCCGGCACGAACCGCAGTCGCTGGCCCGAGTCCGGCAGCATGACCACGGTGCCGGTGGCGGGGATCCCGAGCACCGCCGCCCAGCGGTCTGCCGCGGCGGGCGGGTCGTCGACCTCGATCGTCAGCCCGGTCACGCCGCCGGGAGCATGCTCGGGCGCCCGCCCCGTCCACGACGGGCCCGCCCACCGCCACGACTCCGTCGGCTCCGCCCAGTCCAGCGACACGATCGCGCCGGGAACGTCCCCGGGGTGCAGGTGGGTCCCGGCGATGTCCGGCAGGTCGGCCGTCCAGACCACCCGCACGCCCAGGCCGGCCAGCCTGCGGCGGGCCGCCGTCAGGTCGGGAACCTGGAAGATCGCCATGTACCCGCCGTCGCCGCCGCGCCGCTCGAGATACCGGCCCGCGGTGGTGTCGGGCCGCGCGGGCGCCACCACCTCCAGGAACGTGTCGCCCACCGCGAACACCGCGTTGGTCAGCCCGAACTGTCCAACCCCGGGATCGTGAAACGGCTCCGCCAGGCCGAAGGCCTGGCGGAGCTCACCGGCGACCCGGTCGCAGTCGTGCGCCACCAGCGCCACCTGGCGCAGGCGCGGTCCGTTCAGCACACCCCCACGATAGAGGTCTGCCCCGGTTCGGCCCAGGCTCTTGGGGGGCGGCCCGCACGGGCCGCCCCCCACAGGTCGCGTGTTCCGGTCGGCTACCTGTCCCCGACCGGGCAGGGATTCGGCATGTCCCCGCTGTTGAAGTTGTCGGTGGCCACGACGGGCGTGAACCCGGCCGCCGGGTACAGGGTGAACAGCAGCGGACCGAACTCGGTGGCCGAGCTGCCGCCGAAATCGTTCGTGGTGCCGGGGATGAAGGGGCCGCCCTCCTGCCAGGCGCAGCTCCCGTGATCGTTTCTGGTCGAGAAGAACGGGTAGAACTGCGCGCCGGCCGGCGGGTTCACGCAGTTCGCCCCCGTGCTGTTGTTGCAGAACGGGGGGTTGGCCTGCGAGTCCGAGGCCTCGATCCGGGGCATGTCGGTCTCGAACGCGACGGTCGAGTAATTGCGGACCCCGCCTATCAGCGGGCTGGTGAATATCACCGGGCTCGGGTGCAGCATGCTGTCCTGCCCCGGATTGGGGTTGGTCCCCGGCCAGTCGAGCCGGTAGGACTGGCCGTCGTAGTCGTTGTCGGAGTTGAAGCACCCGTCGATGTGCACGACGGTGGAGTCGGTGCCGGGGACGCAGGCGGTGTCATCGCCGTCCAGCGTCGGGTCCTGCGCGCCGGCCGACGAGCAGTTGAAGTTGGCGTCGAGCGCCAGGCAGTTCTCGAAGTGGCCGATCTCGTCGGAGAAGGCCACGTTGTAGGTGTGCGCGGTCCAGACGTTGCCCCGCGGGTTGGCCGTGCTGTAGGCCGGGTGGAACGCGTATGGCGCCTCCTGGCACGTCTTCGAGTGGGGCGTGAACAGGATGTGCCCGAACCCGTTGGCGATCGACGCGGTCATCGAGCCGTGCTGGGCGGTGCTGAGGTCGGTCAGGTCGACGCGGAAGCCGGCCGGCGTGTCGTGCATGTGGACGCGGATGCGGTCACCCGGGTTCATCACCAGGTCCTTGGTGAGGTCCGGGTTCACAGCGGCGAAGTTCGGCGCCGAGCCGGTCCCGGTGAACAGGGGGTTGGCCGGGGCCTGGGAGACGCCGCTCCTGGTGACATAGGCCCAGTTGATCGGTTCCTGCCCGCCGAGGATGAAGGCGTCGCAGGCCGCGGTGTTGAACACCCCGCGGTTCTGGTCGAGCGTCCGGCTGTCGATGGTCATCGCCGCGCAGTACACCGTGGCGGCGCAGCCGAACCCCTCGAACTGCGGGACGTACCCGGGCCCGTAGAACTGCAACTCCATGAACGCGGTCCCCGGGTGCCTGCCGATGTAGTCACCGGCCTTCGGGTTCGAGCCGACCAGGTTGTTCGCGTCAGAGTCCGGCGTGCAGTTCTTGGTGAATTCCGGCGCAGACTCGGTGTCGCACAGCGTGAGCCCGAACCAGAACGTCGGGCGCAGCTGGAAGTTCCAGGTCGTTCCACCGGCTCCGGAGGCGTTGGGCTGCTGCGCCGGGTCCTTGGGCAGGGTGAAGGTGTAGGTCATGTCGTTGCCGGAGCCCGGGACCCCCGACTTGTACTCGACCGACGGCTCGTCGTGGCCGACATACTGGCCGCCCTGGCCGGTGGCCGGGTCGGCGCAGGTCGAGTTGCTGCTCGCGCAGTAGGGATAGACATCGCCGTAGCTGCTCGACGCCGCCTGCCGCGCGAGCGCGTGACCCGACGCGCCGCCCGCGGCGCCGGCGGACGGCGCATAGGTCGCGAGTGCCACGACTACCCCGACAGCTCCTGTGATGACAAGGGATCGCTTCACGACACCATCCTTCTCAACCGAAACGGAGATCGGCTCTCCACCGCCGTGGTTTGGCTGAACCCTCCAATCCCAGCCGCCAGCCCCGGGCACCCTGAGTGCGGCGGACGCCTTTCTGCCAGCCTCTCACCCTGGATCGCGTGAAGTACGTGAAACAGCGGCGGCGAACGCCGTCGCGGGAGGAACCATTCGGTGCGCGTCAGAGCGCCGATATCAGGTACTCGCTCATCGTGGTGCTCCGCAGCCGGGCGAGGTCGAGGCAGGCGGTGACGCTCTGGAGCATCGCGTTGA
>DASYXX010000228.1:0-1606 GCA_035934395.1 Streptosporangiaceae bacterium | reverse complement strand
TACTCCAGCGACACTTCGTGATCTGCCGGATGCGCGTCATGGCCAGGTCTGAGGCAGCGACCGCGTGATCAGGGTGGTCGCGGCGCTGGTGTCCTGGCGGTTGTGGCCGTCAGCCCGTCGAGCAGGTCCTGCATGGTCTGGCACATGGCGTCGAAGCGGCCGGCGCCGAGGAGCTCGCGCCAGTGCTGCTCGATCTCGGCGACCCGGTCGCCGGCGTCGTCGAGCGCCTGCCGGCCGCGCCGGGTCGGGAAGATCAGCTTCGCCCGCCCGTCACGCGGGTCTGGGCGGCGTTCCAGATAACCGAGCTGCTGCAGCTGGCTGACCAGCTCGGAGGTGGTGGCCAGGCTCAGCTGCGCCCGGGCGGCCAGATCAGTCAGCCGGACGCCGTCGATGCCGACGTTGCCGAAGATATGCAGGTACGGCTGCCGCATGTCGGCGTAGCCGTGCTCGGCTGCAGGGGCGGACAGCTCGGCCCGGAACTCGCGCAGCAGCCGGACCAGGAGCTGGCCGATGGCGAGCCGATCGGCGGGCAGGTCTGTTGACGTGGGCACGGCACCAGATCATACTTCGGGTACCGAAACTTCGGCGTCCGAAGCAATTCCGGAGGCAGCCATGGGCCAGCCCGCCAAGACCGCAACCCTCACCATTGCGACCCGGCTCGGACCCCTGCACGTGCAGACGGCCGGCTCCGGCCCCCCGGCGGTGCTGTGGCACAGCCTGTTCGTCGACTCCACCACCTGGAACCTGCTCGTCGCGCCGCTGGCCGCCGAACGCCGGCTGGTGATCATCGACGGGCCCAATCACGGCGCCAGCGCGCCGGCGCAGCGCCCGTTCACCCTCGACGACTGCGCCGGCGCCGCGGCCGACGTCCTGGATCATCTCGGCATCACCGAGCCGGCCGACTGGCTCGGCAACGCCTGGGGCGGGCACGTCGGCATCCTGTTCGCCGCCGCCCATCCGGACCGGTGCCGCAGCCTGATCGCGCTCGGCGCCCCGGTGCAGCCCCTCAGCGACGCCGACCGCAGGCGGATCCGGCTGCTCCGCTGGCTGTACCGGATCGCCGGCCCGGGCCCGGTGATCAACCCGCTCGTCGACGCGCTGCTCGGCCCGAAGGCCCGCGCCGGGGACCCCGACGCCGCGGCGATCATCGTCGGCGCCTTCCGCCGCGCGCAGCGCCGCGGCATGTTCGACGCGATCGGCTGGCTCAGCCTGCGCCGCCGCGACCTCACCGCAGAGCTCGGCCGGTTGCGGGTGCCGACGCTGCTGACCACCAACCCGGACGACCCGGAGTGGGATACGGCCGCGGCCAGCGCCGCCGCCGCCCGCCTGCGCGATGGCGCCCTGGCCATCCTGCCCGGCTGCGGCCGGATCGGGCCCCTGCTGCAGGCCGCGCCGGCGGTGGCCGGCCTGGTCACCGCGTTCTGGCGCGACCCGCACGCCACAATCGCCCAGCACCGCGGCGAGGCCGGCCGCGCATAGCCCTCTTCGACATCGAGCTCTGGGACCGCCACGGCCTTAGATCGGTCACCGTCCAGGCGCTCTGCCAGCCGCCTGACGGCCGCGACCCGTTCGGCGACGAATTCCTCGTCACCGTCGATGACCCGGC
>DASYXX010000224.1:0-6738 GCA_035934395.1 Streptosporangiaceae bacterium | reverse complement strand
AGCGCGAGGTCCGTGCGCTTGGCGCGGATCGCGGCCTCGAGCAGGGTGCGCTCCACCGCGTCACGCTGCGCGTGGCTGCCGCCGAACTCGTGCACGCGGGTCCGGATCGGCAGCAGCTCGTCCAGGACCTGCTGGTAGCGGCCGCGGCCGAAGTTCAGCAGGCTGCGGCACACGGGCAGGCCCACGGCGGAGGTCATCTGCCAGCCGGTCGTGGCCCGGTCGCCTTCCGCCACGACACGCTCCAGCGCGGTGACGACCTCCTCGGCCCGGGTCAGGTCGCCGGTGGCCACGAACGCCATGATCGCGTGCATGTCGTTGAACGGGTAGTAGCCCGGGGTGAGCAGCCGCGCCCACGCCTGCGCGAGCGGCGGCCAGCGGCCCGCCACCGGAGTGCCCTCGAGCTCCAGCCGCCACAGCAGCGCGGTCGCGTCGAGCAGCTCGAGCGCGACATCCTCCGACCCGGCGTGATGGAGGAAGCGGTCGTAGACGGCGAGCGCTCCCGGCACGTCGTTCCCCTGCAGCAGGTAGAGCGCGTAGTGCCAGGAGTTGTGCACGTTCATGAAGTTCCCGGTCTGCCAGTCCGGCTCGCGCTCGCGCAGGAAGCGGATCCCCTCGGGGATCTGCCCCTGCATCTCGTGCGTGTGCACGACCGCGTGGATCCCCCAGACGTCATCGCGGTTCCGCTCGACCGCGCTGCGGCCCACGTCGGCCGACAGCCCGTACAGGTTGCACTCCTCGAGCCCGAACGCGTACATGCCCTGGAGGAATCCGAGCTGGGGGTCGTCGCCACGCCAGGCGGCCAGCGCCCGGCCGATCCGGTCCCGCAGGTTCACCGCGTCGCCGGCGAAGAAGTCCACCTGATGGCCGACCGCCAGCGCCAGCAGGTCGCGGGGGTACTGCACGGAGATCTCGCCGAGCAGCGCTCCGGCGCCGGTCATGTCGCCCGTCACCCAGCGTCGCGCGGCGGCCAGGTGCGCGCGCTCACGCGGAAGCAGCGGCGCGGCGTCGGAGCCCGGCGGGCCGAGCGCCTTCTGCGCCCCGGCAACCGCGCCTTCCTCGGTGGACATCAGCGCCAGGTAGGCGCCGAAGACCCTGGCCATCACGCAGCCGGGATCGGCCGCGGCGGCGTCCGCCGCCGCGTCCACGACCTCGGACTGGAACCGGACCAGGTGATCGATGGCCCGGTCGTACGCCGCCACGGCCTCCGCCGAGCCCATCATGTCCAGGCCCCGCGCGTCAGTGCCCATGGCCCCTCCCTGCGAACCTCGCGCCTCGCCCGCCTGCAGGCCGGGCCGCAGGCATGCTCCCATGCTGGCAGCTTTTCCGCGCCGCAGCAGCAGCGGAGCACCAGCGCTGCCGGTCAGCGCTGGTGCTCCGTCGGGATGGTGTCCGGGCGTCGCTGGTCAGGCGGCCAGGACGGCCTCGATCTCCAGGTGCAGGGTGATCTTGTCGCCGACCACGACCCCGCCGTTCTGCAGTGGGGCGTTGAAGCTGACGTTGAAGTCACTCCGGTTCAGCTCGCCGCTGGCGGTGAACCCGGCCCGGGTGCCGCCGTACGGGTCGGGCCCGAACCCGTTCAGCTCGAGGACCAGCGGCACCCTCCTGGTGATGCCCTTGAGCGTGAGCTCACCGTCGAGGATGTAGTTCCCGTCCTCGAACCGGGCGCCGGTCGACCGGTACGTCATCGTGGGGTAGGTCTCGACCTCGAAGAAGTCGGCGGACCGGAGGTGCTCGTCACGCTGGTCGTTGCCGGTCGTGATCGACTTCAGGTCGATCTCGGCGGTGGCCGCGGACTTGAACGGGTCCTCCGCGGTGACGATCTGCCCGGAGAAGTTGCCGAACTTGCCGCGGACCTTGCTGACCATCAGGTGCCGGGCCGAGAAGCCGATCTCGGAGTGCACCGGATCGATGGTCCAGGTCCCGGTCATGTAGCCGGGGATCGTGGTCGCCGTGCTGCTAGTGGTCATGGAGGCGCTCCTGGTAAGTAGCTGGTTGAGGTAGTTGGTTGAGCATTCAACGAATACCACGACCGACCGCTCTTTGTCAAACGCTCAACTATCTCCTGGTATACTGGCCTTGTGAGCACGGAAGAGACCCGCTGGCTGACAGCCGCGGAGCAGCGGGCGTGGCGGGCGTTCCTGACCGCGTGCCAGACGCTGTTCAGCACCGTCGACGCGCAGCTCGCGCGCGACGCGAACATTCCGCACGGCTACTACGAGATCCTGGTGCGCCTGTCCGAGACGCCCGGCCGGGCGCTGCGGATGACGCAGCTGGCCGAGGCGTCGACGTCGAGCAAGAGCCGGCTGTCGCACGCCGTCGCGCGACTGGAGCAGCGGGGCTGGGTCAAGCGCACCGACTGCGCCACGGACCGCCGCGGCCAGGTCGCGCAGCTCACCGACGACGGCTTCGCCGCGCTCGCCGCCGCGGCGCCCGGGCATGTGGCGCAGGTCCGGCGGTCCCTGATCGACCAGCTCACCCCCGAGCAGATCGAGCAGCTGCGCGAGATCAGCGAGCTGATCATCGTGGCCTGCGGGGCGGAGGCGCCGGCGGGTGGCGGCTGCGCGGACACAATGGCCGAAGCCGAGCTCGCCGAGGACGGCAGATGCGGGGACGCGTGCGCCGACGCCAACCGTCCGGAGGACGGCGCCTGCGAGACCGCGTCCGCCTGCTAGCGCGCGGGCCGACCGCGGCTGCCCGGGTCAGCGCTGCCGCCACATGCCCGCGCCGCCAGTCAGGGCGCCGTCTCGCCCGCGTGCTCGATGCTTGCGGCCATCCGCTCGGCGATCGCGGCCGGGCCAGGACCCGGCTGGCCGCGCAGCCCGGCAACGACGCCGGCCTGGTCGAGGGCGCTGCGGTTCTGGCTGAGCTTGTCCTTGGCCTCGACCGCCGTGATCGTGAGCTCGACTCCGACGATGGCCCTCAGCTGCCCGTTCACGTACTCCGGCGGCGCGTCGGTCACCGCCCACGGCCGGGGGTTCGGCTCCTCGTGGCGCCGGGTCAGCCGGCTCACCAGCGAGCGCAGCCACTCGGGATCGCGGCGGATCGTGAGCCGGCCGGTGAGATGAACGGCCTGATAGTTCCAGGTGGGCACCACCCGGCCATGCCGCGCCTTGCTCTCGTACCAGGACGGCGAGATGTAAGCCTGCGGCCCGTGCACGATCGCGAGGCCGAGCGCGCCGGGCTGCGCCGTCTGCCACTGCGGGTTGGCCGCCGCGAGGTGACCGAGGAGCCGCCCGTATCCCGCTGTGGGCCCCGGCTCTGCGGCCGAGTCCGGGAAGCCCGGCGGCCGGTCCCAGATCACCGGCAGCAGCGTCGCGACGGGCTTGCTCCCGTCGAACGTCACGAGGTCGGCCGCGCCGGCGGCGTCGACGAACGCGGCAATCGCCGCGAGATCCGTAACCGTGAAGTGGCGAGGCAGGTACACGCCCCCACGTTATGCGTTGCGTGGTGGCGGCAGCTGGCGGCTACCCTGGACTCAATGCGTTGACGGAGACGAGTAGCGCGGGATCACGCGAGCCGAGAGAGCCGCCGGCAGCTGCGAAGGCGGCCTCGCGCCCCGTAGGCGAAGACCCTCCCGAGCACGGGGAGGAACGGCGCCCGCAAGCCGGCGGCCTGCCCCATGCCCCGTCGGTTTGCCCCCGTGATCGGGCAGGAACGAGGCCGCCCGCCGGCGAGCACGGCTCAACGGTGGCGGCGAAAGTGCGGTGGCACCGCGAGCTCCCTTCTCGCCCGCACTCCCAAGGGGTCGTCGAGCACCTTCCCTGAGGAGTGCGATGATCTCCCGTGTTCTCGCCGCCGACCTGCACAGGCACGTCGGCGAGCAGGTCAGGATCGCCGGCTGGCTGCACCGCCGGCGCGAATTGAAATCCGTAACGTTCCTGGTGCTGCGAGACCGCTCTGGCCTGGCCCAGGCCGTGGTCCCGGCCTCCGCCGACGCCGGGGGGCCTGCCGAGGACCTTCCGGAAGAGACGGTGATCGAGGTCGCCGGGACGGTCACGGCCAGCGCCCAGGCGCCGGGCGGCGTGGAGATCACCAGTCCGGTGATCACGCCGCTGTCCGCGCCGGCGGCCCGGCCGCCCTTCGACCTGTACCGGCCGACGCTAACCGCCGGCCTGCCGACCGTCCTCGACCACGCGCCGACCACGCTGCGGCACCCGGTGCTGAAGGCCGGGTTCGAGATCGCCGCGGCCAGCGTGGCCGGCTTCCGCGAGGCCATGGACGGCCTGGGCTTCACCGAGGTGCACACGCCGAAGATCGTGGAATCGGCCACCGAGTCCGGCGCGAACGTGTTCAGCATCGACTACTTCGGCCGGCCCGCCTACCTGGCCCAGTCACCGCAGTTCTACAAGCAGGCGCTGGTCGGCGTGTTCGAGCGGGTCTACGAGATAGGACCGGTGTTCCGCGCCGAGCCGCACGACACCGCCCGGCACCTGGCCCAGTACACCAGCCTGGACGCCGAGCTCGGCTTCATCGCCGACCATCACGACGTTATGGATGTTCTTAGGGATGCGATCGCCAGGATGGCGACGGCGGCCGGTGAGCGTGCGCGTCCGGCGCTGGACCTGCTCGGGCTGCGAGCGCCCCCGGTCCCGCCGCGGATTCCCGAGATCGGATTCGTGGACGCGCAGGAGCTGATCGCCACACGGGCGGGACGCGACCCGCGGGGCGAGCCCGACTTGTCTGCGGCGGACGAGCGCTGGCTGGGCGAGTGGGCGCTGCGCGAGCACGGATCTGAGTTCCTGTTCGTGACCGGGTATCCCATGGCCAAGCGACCGTTCTACACCCACCCCGACCCCGGCAGACCCGGCTATTCCAATGGCTTCGACCTGATCTTCCGCGGGATGGAGCTGGTGACCGGCGGGCAGCGGCTGCATCAGCATGCCGACTACCTGGCCGCGCTGGCCGAGCGGGGCGAGGACCCGCGGCCGTACGCCGGCTACCTGCAGGTCTTCGAGCACGGCATGCCGCCGCACGGCGGCTTCGCGATCGGGCTGGAACGCTGGACCGCGCGGCTGACCGGCGCCGCCAACGTGCGCGAGGTCACCTTGTTCCCCCGCGACGTTCCCCCGCGACCTGCACCGCCTCCGCCCGTGATGCTCAGCGCCGATGCGAAGATCAACCTCGGCTCAGGGGACGACGAGGACCTTGCCGGTCACCGCCCCGCCTTCGACCGCGTCCTGCGCTGCGGCAATCTCGTCCAGCGGGAACCTGATCACCGGCAGCTCGGTGAGCGCCCCGTCGGCCAGCGCGGCGGTGATGTCCCGGGCCGCCTGGTCGAGCGCCTCCGGCGGCAGCGCGTACAGCAGCACGAACCTGAGCACCACATTGGCCGTCATGCAGGCCCGGACCGGCAGCACCGGGTCGGCGCCATCCGCCGCGTAGGTAACGATCCGCGCGTCCGGGCGCCGGACTACGGCCAGGTCGAGCTGCAGGTTCGCGCCGAGGGCCACCTCGACCACATGGTCGACGCCGCCCGGGCCGGCGAACGACCTGATCTGCTCCGCGGCGTCCTGATCCCGGTAGTTCACGACCAGGTCCGCGCCCGCCCTGGCGGCCAGCTCGGCCTTCTGCGGGCCGCTCACCGTGGTGACCACCCGGGCCCCCGCCCGCTTGGCCAGCTCGACGGCGTAGTGGCCCACCGCGCCCGCCCCGCCCGCGACCAGCACGGTCTTCCCGTCCACCGGCCCGTCGGCGAACAGGCACCGGTGCGCGGTCATCGCCGGCACGCCGAGACTGGCCCCGAGCTCGGCCGAGGCGCCGTCGGGCAGCGGGACGGCCTTCCGGCCCGGGACCACGGTCCACTCCGCCGCGGTCCCCCACCGGCGGCCGTGCGCGGCCTGCCAGAGCCAGACGCGCTCCCCGATCCGGCCCGGGTCCACGCCCGCGCCGACCGCATCGATGACCCCGGCACCGTCGTGGTGCGGGATCTGGAACCCGTCCATCGGCCGCGGCGTCGCGCCGCTGCGCGACTTCCAGTCCGTCGGGTTGATGCCCGACAGCTCTATCTTGACCCGCACCTCTCCCGGCCCGGGCTCCGGCCGTTCGAGATCCTCCACCCGCAGCACCTCACGCGCCGCCCCGTGCCGGTCAAACAACGCAGCTCTCATCGCTGAGAACGCCTCCAGACTGTCCGATTCCCGCCAGTCCGATCCTCTCATCCGGCCGGTGGGCGCGATGGCGGGCGGTGCTCGCCGTGACGCAGTTCCGGCAGCCGGGCTCTGAACCCCTTGCCGGCTCGGGCATCGCTCGCTACTGCACCGTCGGAAAGTCTCCAATATGCTGGTCACGCCGTTTATGCCGTGATGCGGATCTAACGTGCCTGAAGCGGGCATTACTAGAGCGACAGCGACGCATGAGTGATGCAGCTGCGCCGCACCGGGCTCGTTGACCCGCACGGACAGTGCGGCGGGGAGATCTTGCCCGACATGGGCTGGAGGGCAGGCATGACAGCCAAGCGGCGGCACCTCGCGCAGCGCCGCAAGGCGGTCGGCCTCAGCCAGGAAGCGCTGGCGAACCGGCTCAACATCGAGCGCTCGACCGTCGTCCGCTGGGAAAGCGGCGAGACCGAGCCGCTGCCATGGATCCGCCCGAAGCTGGCGCGGGCATTGCAAATTTCCGTAGACCAGCTTGCTGAGCTGCTGGCGATGGAGCCCAGCCCGAACCTGGCCAGCGTCCCCGACGACGCGCCGTGGCAGGCGGTACCGGGTGCGTCGGAGCAGCTGCTCGCGGCTGGCCATG
>DASYXX010000218.1:0-1653 GCA_035934395.1 Streptosporangiaceae bacterium | reverse complement strand
ACCCTCGCCGGGCTGCTTCTTCCCTGGCTGCCTCCCATGCAGACCGCCCTCCTCAGCTGACGCGCCAAAGTCGTATCGCCTGCCCACGCGGCCGGCTCAGCGCGCCAGCTAACTGCGCAGATCAGCGGATAGCGGACGCTGCCCGCGGTCACAGTCGGCTACGTTTCCAAAGCAGCTGCCGTCGATGCTCGGCGCCGCAATGCGGTGGGTCGCGCCATTTTCCGGCGGGCTGGCAATCTTGTTTGGAGTGGCCGCGGCTGGCCGTGCGATAGCGCGGCGGTGGCATCCGGGCGATGATGAGCTTATGCCCGACCAGTCGGGGGCCGAGCGCGATGTGATCTGGTCCGGCCGGGAGCGAGGGCCGCGCCGGACGCCCAGCGCGCGTCTGCTCGCGCTGCTGGCCCTGGTCGTGCTGGTGGCGGCCGTGGTGGCCGTGGTGGCCGTGCATGCAGTGAGCGGGCGGGCCGGCGCACGTGGACCGCGTGGGGCTGGTGGGCCCGTTCAGGTCACAGACGTGGGGCATCGGCTGCTGGGGGTACGGGCGGGCTGGGAGTTGTTCGGGCTCGGGCCCGGCGAGGTGGTCCGGATCCAGCTTGCCCGGGCGCGGATCACCCGGACCGCGTTCCCGGCGCTGCAAAGCAGCGGGCCGGTGACGCTGCTCGCCGGGCCGCATCAGGTGATCGTCCGGCCGCTGGATTACGTGCCGGGTTACCTGGTGCCCGATGGCCAGATCGCGCGGCCGCTGCGCGGCGCGCTGAGCTCGGGCGGGGTTGTCCTGCCCGGCCCGCGGCCGGGCGAGTTCTGGATGGAGTCCGGCGACGGCGCGCGCATGTCGATGCTGCTGGTCGGCTCAGGGGGAAACCGCCTCGGTCCCGAACTGCCAACCCCGATGCTCAGCGGCTGGCCGTTCCCGGACGGCCGGGGGTACCTGATGGTGCAACGGCGCGCCGGGGTCTACGACCAGGGCCCGGGCTGGCGCCGCCTGGTGACCAGCGGTTCCGTCGCCGCGGCCGGGCCGGCCCGGTGGCTCGCCGTGGAGTGCCCGCGTGGCCACTGCCGTTACCTGGTCATCAACCCGGCCAGCCAATCGCGGTACCTCCTCGCAGGCCAGGCGCCCGCCGCGCAGTCGATCGCGCCGTTCGCCGGCGCGGTCTCGCCGGACGGCCAGTTCGCCGCGCTCGTCGTGTACGGCCCGGACGGCAAGCCGGTCCTTCGGCTGCTCGATCTGGTTTCCTGCGCCGTGTTGCTGAGCGTCCCGGTGAACCCGGACACACTGGGCAACGCTGCCTGGTCGCCGGACGGCCGGTGGCTGTTCGCGGTGAGCCCGGACAGCAGGCTGCTCGCCATCAACCCGGTCACACAGGCTGTGCAGGGGCTCGGGGTGAGCCTCCCGCCGCTCAGCGCACTCGCGGTCCGGGCCTGAGGCCCGGGCCGGCATACGGCTTACTTACGCCTGGCGCCCAGCCGTCGCGTTCCTCGGGCAAGTTTCCGGATGATTTGTCAGCAATCGGAGCAGTAGGTACGGTCGCTGAGATGAGCGGCAGTTCGGAAGACGAAACCTGGTGGGACTCGTTGTACCGCCAGGAGCCCTCGGCCGCCCAGCTCCCGCCGGTCGTCGAGCAGCGGCCACCGCGCGGGAGGCACGGGACGGGG
>DASYXX010000213.1:0-8968 GCA_035934395.1 Streptosporangiaceae bacterium | reverse complement strand
CTCGACGACAACCGGGTCGTGCTGGTGCTCACCGCCAGGTCCGGCGGGGAGAAGGTGCTCACCCGGGCCAAGGCCGTCGTCCGGCTGCCCTGAGCGGGTTACGGCGCGGCCGTCGGATCGCGGCGCAGCCAGCGGCCGCGGCCGGGCTCGGCAACGACCTGCCCATCCCGCAGGACGACATCTCCGCGGCTCACGGTGAACCGCGGCCACCCGGCGACCTCCCGGCCGTCGTAGACCGAGTAGTCGGCGTTGGACTGCATCGACCGGCCGTCCACCGTGCGGCGCACCCGCGGGTCCAGGACCACGAGGTCCGCGTCGCTGCCGACCGCGATCGTCCCCTTCCGCGGGTAGAGCCCGAACAGGCGCGCCGCGTTGGCCGACGTCAGCGCCACGAAGCGCGGCAGGGAGATGCGCCCGGTCCGTACGCCCTCCGAGAACAGCATCGGCATGAGCGTCTCCAGGTCGGCCACGCCCTGCCGGGCCGTGGTCACGTCCAGCGAGTCGTCGATCTTGTCGCGCAGCAGCCAGGGCGCGTGGTCGCTGCCCAGGGTGTGGATGGACCCGTCGGCGAGGCCCGCCCACAGCGCGTCCACGTCCGCCCGCTCCCGCAGCGGGGGAGAGCCGATGTACCTGGCGCCCTGCGGCTCCCCGAGCGCCGCGCGGGTCAGGTAGAGGTAGAGCGGCCGGGTCTCGACGAAGACCGGCAGGCGGCGCGCCCGTGCCCGGCGCGCGGACCGCAGGGCCGACGCCGACGACAGGTGGACGATGCAGATCGGCGACCCGGTCGCCTCGCAGATCGCGACGGCCCGCTCGACCGCGGCGCGCTCCGCCAGCTCGGGACGGCTGGCCGCCCAGTCGGCCAGGCCGCCACGGCCCGACGCCAGCAGCTGCTCGCTGGCGAAGCTGAGCAGGGCCCGGTCCTCGCAGTGGATCAGCGTCAGCATCCCGTGCAGTCCCGCCAGCCTGACCGCCGCGATCATCTCGGGGGTGCGCGTCTCGAACTCGGGGGAGGTCATGAACAGCTTCAGGCTCATGTGGCCCTCGAACGCCAGGGCCGGCAGGTCGGCCAGGGCCTCGGGGGACGGGTCGAAGAGGACGGGATGCAGTACGTAGTCGACGCCGGCGGCACCGCGGGCGGCGCTCAGGTCCCGCTCGAGCGCCCGCCGGAGGGACTGGCCCGCGGCCGGGACCGTCATGTTGCCGATCGTGGTCACGCCGCCTGCGATGGCCGCCGCGGAGCCGCTGGAGAAGTCGTCAACCCAGACCGGCCGGCCTGGCTCCGGGGGGCTGAGGTGAACGTGCATGTCCAGGCCGCCGGGAAGGACCAGCGCGCCGGACGCGTCGATCTCCGCCCTTCCGCGCGGGGAGCCGCCAAGCTGGCTGATCCTGCCGTCGGTGATCCCCACCTCGCACTCGCCCGAGCCGCCCGCGGTCACCACCGTGCCCCCGCGGACGACCAGGTCGCACGCGGTATCTGGTATCGCTCTCACCCCGCTGCGGCGTCGCCGGCGCCTACTGACCAGCTGGCCAGGCGGGGGGTGCCTCAGGCTCGTCCGGGGCGGGGATCAGCCGCCGCCCCTTGGTCGTCGGCTGGGCCAGCGGCGTGACCTGGCTCCTGACGAACATCCCGAGGAGGGCGGCGGCGATCCCGACCACGGCGCCGGTCTGGGCGTCGGTCCACTGCCACCACCCGAACGCGATGCCGAGCGCTATGAAGGCCAGGATGAGCGCCTGCGCCGCCGCGGGCTCCCTCCTGACCCAGGTCACGAGCGTCGTCCACGCGTTCTTGAGCCACGCGTTCCTGCGGTGTCCGGGGCGGGCCGGAATCGCCTCGCCGGGCACTGTTCCAGTCGCCACTATCGACCTCCACATGAGGTGGCGGGACGCCGGTCTCCAGGCGGGGGGCAGGGGAGACCGGCATCCCGCCTGCTTGATGCCGGCGGCGATGGGTTTGAGTGTGCCGCAGGACTCGGGACGGCGTGATGGTCGGCGGGCACGCCGAACGGGGCGGGCGTCATCTTGTGGTGCGGGGCGGGCGCCACGCTGGCGTAGACCGCGGTTCCGCCGACCGCCACCGCGCAGGCCGCGACCACCAGGACCCGCCGAGCGATCCTGTGCGGCCTGGCCTGGCTGGTGACCTGGACGAACATTGCCGCGGCCGCGACCTCGCCGGCCAGTTCGCCTGCGCTGCCCGGTCCGGCGGCGATCTCCAGCAGCTGGGCCAGCGCCTGCTGGTCGGCCGGGGCACCGGGCGCGACGCCCCGGCCGGCCAGCAGCGCCTCAGCGCTCGCGGCATCGAGGGTGCGGCGAGCCCGGAGGCGGGAGAGAAACCACATGGCAGAAGGAGAACCGACGGTCACGCTCAGGGCGTTACACGCTGATCCAGCCGGGTCGCCAGCGTGCGCAGCCCGCGATGCGCCGCGACCCGCACCGCGCCGGGGCGCTTGCCGACGATCCGCGCGACGTGCCCGGCGTCAAGGCCCGCGATCACCCGCAGCACGATCACCTCGGCCTGGTCCCGCGGCAGGCTGGCGATCAGGGCGACCGCGGCCTCGGTGGACAGGTTGTCCAGCGCGGCCATCGCGGTATCGTCATCCCCCGGCCGGTCAAGCTCCTCGACATCGTCGGTCAGCCGGACCGGGCGGCGCGCATCGCGCCTGCGCATATCGGTCGCCCGCCGGCGCGCCAGGGTGAACAGCCAGCCGCGGAACTCCGGCTCGCCGCCCCGGAAGCGCGCCAGCCCGCGCGCGACCTCCAGCCACACCTCGCCCGCCACGTCCTCCGCCGCGCCCCCCGCCAGCACCCGCAGGTAGCGCAGCAGCGGCGGGTGAGCATCGCGCCACAGCCGGGCAAACGCCGTCTCGTCTCCGGTAGCGGCTGCCCGTAGCACGTCGGGGAACTCCCGCTCCAGCACACCGCGACACTACGGGCATTCGGCCCAGCCCGGCAGGCAAAACCGACAGGTAGCCGCCCGTTCGTCTCCGAACCGTTCCCGGGAAACCCTCGTAATACCGACGACTGGTTTGTCCGCAATCTGATAAAGGTGGGGTATGGGGGCAGCACTCAGTGAGGTCCGGGAGGCGGCGTCGGCTAGTCCGGCGGCCCGGGCCGTGGATCTGGTCAAGGTCTACGGGCGGGGCAACGCGATGGTCCGCGCGCTCGACGGGGTGAGCGTCGAGTTCGAGCGGGGACGCTTCACCGCGATCATGGGCCCGTCGGGCTCGGGCAAGTCGACGCTAATGCACTGCCTGGCCGGCCTGGACGCCGTGACCTCCGGCCAGGTCCTCGTCGGCGAGCAGGCCATCGGCGGCCTGGACGACGCTGGGCTCACGCGGATGCGGCGGGACCGGATCGGCTTCGTGTTCCAGTCGTTCAACCTCGTGCCGGTGCTCACCGCCGGCGAGAACATCACGTTGCCGGCCGATCTCGCCGGCCGGAAGGTCGACCCGCAGTGGTTCGACTTCCTCGTCGGCCAGCTGGACATCCGCGACCGCCTCACGCACCGGCCCGCCGAGCTGTCCGGAGGTCAGCAGCAGCGTGTGGCCTGCGCCCGGGCGCTCATCTCCCGGCCGGAGCTCATCTTCGCTGACGAGCCGACGGGCAACCTCGACTCGGCGGCGTCCGGGGAGATGCTCGCCTTCATGCGCCGGTCGGTGACCGAGTTCGGGCAGACCATCATCATGGTCACGCACGACCCGCGCGGCGCGGCCTACGCCGACCGCGTGGTCTTCCTCGGCGACGGCAAGATCACCGGCGAGCTCATCTCCCCGACCGCGGACTCCGTGATCGAGTACACCCGACAGGCGGCGGGCTGACATGCGCCGAGTGACCCTCAAGGGGCTGCTCGCTCACAAGCTTCGCCTCGCGCTCACCGCGCTCGCGATCGTGCTGGGCGTCATGTTCATATCGGGTACCTTTGTCCTCACCGACACGCTGAACAACACGTTCACGACGCTGTTCAACAACGTCTACCAGAACGTCGACCTGCAGGTGCGGGCGAAGGCTGAGTTCACCGGGCAGGCAGGCACGGGCGTGCGCAAGCCCGTCCCCGCGTCGGTCCTGGCCACGGTCAGCGCGGTGCCGGGCGTCGCCGCGGCCGAGGGCCAGGTGGGGGGATACGCGCAGTTCGTCGCGTCCGACGGCAAGGCGGTCAGCACCGGCGGCGCGCCGACCCTCGGGGTGTCGTTCGACCCGAACTCGCGGCTGTCGTCGCTGCACCTGGTGCAGGGAACCGCTCCGGCCGGCCCGGGCGAGGTCGCCGTGGACGAGGCGACCGCGGTCAAGTACCGATTCACCGTGGGCCAGCGGGTAGAGGTGCTGCTCGCCGGGCCGCCGCAGCGCTTCACGATCTCGGGGATCGTGCGCTTCGGGACGGCGGACAACCTGGCCGGCGCGACGATCGCGGCGTTCGACCTCCCCACGGCCCAGCGCCTGTTCAACCGGGTCGGCGTCTTCGACAACATCGACGTGCTCGCGAAGCCCGGGGCCGGCCAGGCGCAGCTCCGGCGGGCCATCGCCGCCGTGCTCCCGCCCGGAGTGGAGGTGGTCACGGGTCAGGCCGTGGCCAACGAGCAGAGCAACTCCATCGGCCGGGCTCTCGGGTTCTTCTCCACGGCGCTGGAGGTCTTCGGCTTCATCGCGCTGTTCGTGGGCGGGTTCACCATCTTCAACACGTTCTCGATCATCATCGGTCAGCGGACCCGGGAGCTGGCCATGCTGCGCATCCTGGGCGCGAGCAGGCGGCAGGTGTTCCTGTCCGTCCTCGGCGAGGCCGCGCTGACCGGCCTCCTCGCCTCGGTGATCGGCCTGGGCCTCGGCCTGCTCGCCGCCCGCGGGCTCGAGGCGCTGCTGAGCGGATTCGGGATCACGCTGCCCGCCAGCGGCCTGGTGTTCCAGCCGCGGACGGCCGTGGTCGGGCTGGCCGTCGGGGTGGCGGTGACGGTCCTGTCGGCGGTCGGCCCGGCGCGCCGCGCCGTGCGCATCCCTCCGGTCGCCGCGATCGCGGAGGTGGCCACCGGCTCGGTCGCGTCGTCGGCGCGCCGGACCGTGGCGGGCTCCTCGATCTTGCTGCTCGGCATCGCCTTGCTGGCGGCCGGCCTCACGGCTCCGGCGATCTTCCTGGTCGGCGCGGGGGCTCTGGCCATCTTCATCGGCGCGGGCATGCTGGCGCCGCTCGTCGCCCGGCCGATGGCCGGCGCGATCGGCCGTCCGCTGAAGGCGCTCGGGGTCTCGGGCAAGCTGGGGCGGCTGAACTCGATGCGCAGCCCCCGCCGCACGGCCCAGACGGCCGCCGCGCTCATGGTCGGGCTCGCGCTCGTGTCCACGATGGCCGTGTTCGGGGCCTCCCTCTCCCGGTCGGCGACGGCCAGCATCGATCAGGCCATAAGCGCCGACTACATCGTCACCAGCACGTCGAGCAACGGCGGGAGCGGCGGGTTCAGCGCCGCCGCGGCGGGGGCGGTCGGCAGGGTGCCGGGCGTGACCGTGGTATCGACCGTCCTGTTCGGCCAGTTCCAGTTCCGCACGTCATCGTCGACCCTCATCGCGGTCTCGACCGACCAGCTCCCGGAGACGATCATCCTGCGGATGGCCTCGGGGACCAGCGCGCCCGCGCTGGCCGCGGGCGACATCCTCATCGACACCACCACCGCGAACGCCGATCACCTCTCGGTCGGCTCGATCGTGCCGGTGAAGTTCGCCTTGACCGGGAGCGGGACCATGCGGGTCGGCGGGATCTTCAAGCCGAACGCGCTGATCGGAAGCTTCCTCGTGAGCGACCAGTTCTTCCGGGCGCATTTCAGCGACGCGCTGCCGCTGGCGGTGCTGGTCCGGACCGCCGCTCCCGCGGGCCCGGCGGGCAAGGCGGCGCTCGGGGCGGGGCTGCGCGGCTACCCCGGCCTGCAGGTCCAGACCGAGGCGGAGTACGTGAAGTCGCAGCAGAAGCAGGTCAACCAGCTGCTCGGCCTCGTCTACGCGCTGCTCGGCCTCGCGGTGCTCGTCGCCCTCATCGGCATCGTCAACACCCTCATGCTGTCGGTGCTCGAGCGCACGCACGAGATCGGGCTGCTGCGCGCCGTCGGCATGCTGCGCCGGCAGATCCGGTCGATGGTCCGCTCCGAGGCGGTGATCCTCTCGGTCTTCGGGGCCATCCTCGGCGACGTGATCGGCACGGGGCTCGGCGTGGCGCTCAGCGCGTCCCTGAAAAAGCAGGGGATCACCGACATCGCCATCCCCGTCAGCAGCCTGGTCCTGTTCCTCGTCCTCGCCGCGCTGCTCGGCGTGGCCGCGGCGCTGGCGCCCGCGCGCCGGGCCGCGCGGCTCGACGTCCTGGCGGCTATCGCGGCTCAGTGAGCGCGGCGAGCCGGCGGGCCAGCAGGCGGCGTTCCGGGCCGGTGGGCGCCTGCTCCAGGGCCAGGTGGAGTTCCTGGCGGGCGGGCTCGGCCTGGCCGAGGCGGCGCAGCGCGTCGGCACGCGCGGCGTGCCACAGGTAGGACCGGGGCCCGGGCAGCACGGCGGAGTTGCTCCAGGCGTCGGCCTGATCGAGCGATCGCGACACCACGAGCTTCGGGATCGCGTTCATCTTGGTAGAGAAGTCATCCTCGCGTCCCGGCCAGATCCGGGTGAACATCTCGCCGGTGCGGCGGCCCAGCAGCAGCGCGCCGGTGTCCAGCAGTTCGCCCAGGCGGACCGGGTCACGACCTCCGGGCCGAACCGAAGGCCCAGCCCCCGGGCCCGAAGCCTTCGTTCCCGTCGGGGTCCTGCGTGACACCGTCGAGGGTCACGAACTCGATCACGATGACGTGGCTCACAACGGCCTCCTTCGTCGGTGGTTTTCTTCAGGACGAACGAGCGCGCTGGCAGAGGACAGGCGGCGGCAGACGCGGCGCGTTACGGTGGTGGTGTCGACTGAAGGGTGGCTAGGGTTCCGCCCGCCCGCCGCGGCGGGGCTGGTCCGAGCGCCACAGAAAGCCCGGCACCGGGCTCGCACCTCACTGGACAAAAGCCTCGAGGGGAGACGTCGGCGTGACCTGTCACGCCGAGTTTCCGGAGGTTCGCGTGTCCGGCCCTGCCGCTCCCCGCCGTCGTGCCCTCGCCGCCGCCCTGGCCGTCACGGTGCTGTGGAGCTCGTCGTGGGTGATCATCCGCGTTGGCCTGCGCCACGATCGGCTCCCGCCGCTGACGTTCGCGGGCCTGCGGTATGTCACCGCCGCGGCGGCGCTGTGGGCCGCGGTCGCCGTGAGCCGGACGGCTCGCGGCCAGGTGGCGCTGCTGACCCGGCGGGCCGCGGGGCACCTGGCCGTGCTGGGCCTGGTGTTCTACGCGCTGACCCAGGGCGCCCAGTTCGTGGCCATCGACAGCCAGCCGGTCGCCACCACGAGCCTGTTCCTGACGCTGACCCCGCTTCTCGTCGGGCTCGCCTCGGGCCGGCTGCTGAGCGAGCGGCCGGGCCGGGCCCAGGCGGCGGGCGCGGTCCTGGTCCCCGCGGGCGCGGCCGCCTACTTCACCGGGACGCTGGGAGCGACGCCCGCCGGGCTGGCCGCATGCGCCGTGGCGCTGGCCGCGAACGCCGGCGCAGCGCTGCTCGGGCGGGGCATCAACCGCGCCTGCGCCACCGGACCGCTGGTGACCACGACGGTCTCGATGACCGTCGGGGCGGTCGTGCTGCTCGCCGCGGGCGCGGCGGCCGAGGGCGTGCCCGCCCTGTCCCCGGAGGCCATCGCGATGATCGCCTGGCTGGCGGTCATGAACACGGCCGTGGCGTTCACGCTATGGAATTTCTCGCTGCGTCAGCTGACCGCGGGCACGTCCTCGGTCGTCAACAACGCGATGCTGCCCCAGATCGGCCTGCTCGGCTGGCTGGTACTGGGCGAGGCGCCGGGACCGTGGCAGTGGGCCGGGATGATCCTCGTGTCGGCCGGCGTGGCGGTCTCGGTCAGCGGACGCGGAGCCGGTGGTCGAGCCGCCTGATCGGTGACCTTGTTGGTCTGCTTGGCGGTCAGCGCGCAGCAGTTTGCCGTTGATCGTTTCGTTACCTGCAAGTTAGTGCCCGCGAGCCCGGAATCTGGCAAGCTTTCCCTGCTAGGGAGGCCTGATCTGAACAAACCTGCTGCCGGACAACCGCGGTCAGCGGCGGCGATCACTGTCATCAACGCCTGTGCGCTCGGTCGGGTCGGGAACGTCGAAAGGTCGAGGCCGGTATCCATGCCCACCAGAACCCGGCGATGCGCATCGCCAACTAGATGCTGTCGGACCTAGCCGGAGTTCGGCGGATCGACGGCGGACCGCTCGGCTCTGCGCCAGAGTGGGAATCGGCGGCCAAGGTGCCTGCGGCGACATTCGCCAGGCCCGGGATCGGTTCCGGAATCGGCTCCCTGGGCGGTCGGGCCGCCGTAAGGGCTCCCGCACACCGGCCACCTCCCGGCCCGTCGGCGCGCTTGGCGACAGCCGGACAACCTCAAACAATGAGAGGAAGATCATGAGACGGACAACTGCAATCGCTGCCTTCGCCGCGATCGCCTTGGCGGCCGTCGGCTGCAGTAGCAGTGGCAGTGGCAGCACCAGCACCAGCAGCAGCCCGGCCGCCGCCGGCGGCGGCAAGACGGTCGACATCTACTCGAGCCTTCCGATGCAGGGAGCTTCGAGCGCGCAGACCATCCCGCTGGTCAACGGGATCAAGCTCGCGCTCTCCCAGGCCGGCAACAAGGCCGGTCAGTGGACGGTGAACTACCAGGTCCTCGACGACTCGACCGCCGCGGCCGGGAAGTGGGACCCAGGCCAGACGGCGGCGAACGCGCGCAAGGTGGCCTCGGATTCGAAGGCCGTCTTCTACATCGGCGAGTTCAACTCCGGCGCCAGCGAGGTGTCGATCCCGATCCTCAACGAGGCGGGCATACCGCAGGTGAGCCCGGCCAACACCTACGTCGGCCTGACCACCAGCCTGCCGGGCAGCGCCCCCGGTGAGCCGCAG
>DASYXX010000206.1:0-9221 GCA_035934395.1 Streptosporangiaceae bacterium | reverse complement strand
GACGCAGGGTCTGCTGCTGGGCGGTGAACGAGTGCCTTCCCTGCCCGTCCCAGTCGTCGCGGCGGATCCCCTTGAGCTGCGCCGACTGGGTGCCGTACGTGATGGTGGCCTGGCGCATCCGCCATGCCTCGCGGCGTTCTTCCAGCGCAGCGTTGTACAGGTCACAGTGATCGGCCAGCAGGCGGGCCGCGCGGCCCTCCTGCGGGCGGGCCGGGTAGGCGCGCAACTTGTAGGCTCGTCTCACCAGCTCTGGTCCTGGCGTCCGGATGTGGGTCGTGTCCGGCGGGTCACCACCGAGTGCCGGCGCCGCCGGGCCACGTGCTTTCAACGCTACGGCCTGGTACTGACATCCGGGCCCGGACATGCCGGAGGAGGAAGCGCGCACCCCTGCCAGGTAAGGTAGCGGTCCCGCCGCTCGATCTCGATGAGGGAAATGACTGGCCGGTGGTCTTGGCGCCGGAACAGAAGCAGCCAAGCGAATGACTCTATGCCAGGAAGCCATGTCGGAACCGCGGCGGATGACGATGGCCCAGGCGGAACGGGCGACCGGCCGGACGAGGCAGGCAACCTGCGGGACATACCTGGTGACGCAGAGACCGGAGCGGGGGATCTCACGAACGGAGCTGTAGGCGGCCTGCGGGTGTCTGACCCGCGCCTCCCTAAGGAGCCGCCGGTGCCCGCCTTCCTGCAGCGGGCGGCGGCCTGGTCGTGGCGCCTGATCGTCGTCGGCCTGCTGCTCTACGTGGCGTTCCGGGTGGCCAGCGCGCTTCGCCTCGTGGTCCTGCCGTTCTTCGCGGCGCTCCTGCTGACCGCGCTGCTGCAGCCGCTGACCGCAAGGCTGCGCCGGACCGGGATGCCCTCGCTCGCGGCGACCTGGTGCACGGTCCTGGCCGCCATCGTGGTCCTGGCCGGGATCTCGGTCCTGGCCGCCAACCGGGTGAGCGCCGACTACCCGAGGCTCCAGGGCGAGGTGAAGCACACCGCGCATCAGGTGCAGGCGTCGCTGGCCGGGCCGCCGTTCCACCTCAGCAGCGCGCGGCTGCAGCAGTATTACAACAATCTCACCCACTTCCTGTCCCAGCACCAATCACTGATCGCGGGCACGGTGCTGACCGGCGGGAGGATCGTCCTCGAGCTGCTGACCGGCCTGGTCCTGACGCTGTTCATCACGTTCTTCCTGCTCAAGGATGGTGACCGGATCTGGGCCTGGCTGACCGAGGGGCTCCCCCCCGAGGGCAGGAGACGCGCACGGAACGCCGGCCCGGCGGCGTGGTCGGCGCTGGTTAACTACGTGCGCGGGACGACCGCCGTCGCGGCCATCCACGCGGTAGTCATCGGCCTGACGCTCTTCATCATGGGCGTCCCGCTGCTCGTGCCGCTGGTCATCGTCGTGTTCCTGGCCGCTTACGTGCCGCTGGTCGGGATCCTCGTGGCCGGGGCGCTGGCCATCCTGGTCACCCTCGGCACCAAGGGCTGGCTCGCGGCGGTGATCTTGCTGGCCGTCTTCGTGGGGGAGAACCAGATCGAGAGCCACCTGCTGCAGCCGCTGGTGGTGGGCCGGATCGTGCGGCTGCACCCGCTCGCGATCATTCTGGTCCTGGCCGTCGGGGGGATCGTCGCCGGGATCGCCGGGGCCATCGTCGCGGTCCCCGCCGCCGCCTCGCTCACCTACGCGTGGCCGCATCTGCGGCCGGCCCGGCCGGAGCGAGATACACGGCCGCCTGCCGACACCTAACCGGCCGGCGGGGGAGCGTGGCAGGACACGGATGCGCGAACAACTGCCCGCTCGGCGGTAAGGTCACCTGCGTGAACGAATCTGACGGCGTCGGCGTCCTCATCCAGCGCCTGGATCCGGGCCTTCCGCTGCCCCGCCGGGCCCATCCCGGTGACGCCGGCGTCGACCTCTGCGCCGCCGCGGACGTAGAGCTCGCCCCCGGGCAGCGTGCCGTCATGCCCACAGGGGTCGCGATCGCGCTGCCCGACGGGTACGCCGCGTTCGTGCACCCTAGGTCGGGGCTCGCGGCGCGGCACGGAATCACGATCGTGAATGCGCCCGGCACGGTGGACGCCGGGTACCGTGGCGAGATCAGGGTGACCCTGCTCAACACAGATGCCGATCGCCCGGTGCGGTTCCAGCGTGGGGACCGTATCGCCCAGCTGGTGATCCAGCGGGTGGAACGTCCGGTGTTCCTCGAGGTCGAGACGCTGCCGGGGTCGGCACGGGGGGACGGCGGGTTCGGGTCGACCGGAGGCCACGCTGCCGCGGGCCAGACGGCCGGCTAGGACGAGATTCCATAAGGACGTAATTCCAGAAGGAAGTAAGGAGCGTGCGGGGTGTTCCGACGGCGGTACCGCGACCGAGCGGACCGGTCCGGATCTGACTCCGGCGCCGCCCAGGATGATCCGGAGTACTACGGCGACCTGGACACGCGGGATGAGCCGGAGGAGGACGAGGGCTACGACGAGGACCTGGAGCCCGATCCGGCCGGGCCTGTGACCCGTGGCCGTCACCGCGCCGACGATCCCGGCGAGGGGTCGGGGCCGTGGGACGGCGCGGGGACGTTCCCGAAGCGAGAACGCCTGGACTTCGGCAGCCTGCTGGTGCCGGTGCGCGAGGGCCTCGACGTCCAGGTCAACATGGCCGAGGATACGGGCGTCTGGATCGCGGTGGTTCGCGGGGAGAGCGCCCTGCAGCTGCAGGCGTTTGCCGCGCCCAAGACCAGCGGGCTGTGGGACGAGGTTCGTCAGGAGATCGCCGAGGAAGTGGTGAAGTCGGGCGGCGAGAGCCAGGAGGCACAGGGCCCGTTCGGCGCCGAGCTGCGCGCGCGGGTCAGGCCCAGCGGAGCGGGGCGCCGCCACCAGCTGGAGCCGGTCCGCTTCATGGGCGTCGACGGCCCGCGCTGGTTCCTGAGGGGCGTGATCAGCGGCCCCGCCGCCCGTCGCCCGGAGCTGGCCCGGCCGTTCGAGGACCTGTTCGCCGACGTCGTGGTGGTGCGCGGCGAGCATCCGGCGCCGCCGCGCGACCTGCTGGAGATCCGGCTGCCCGAGGAGGCGCGCCGGGCGATGGCCGAACAGCTCGGCCAGGAGGCCGCGGGCGACGAGTACCCGAACCCGTTCGAGCGGGGCCCGGAGATCACCGAGACCAGGTAACGCTCAGCCGCCGCCGGCGAGCAGCGTGCCCAGCTCCTCCTCGACGTCCTCGCTGGTGACGAACAGCAGCTCGTCGCCGCCTTCCAGGGGATCGTCGCTGTTCGGCACGATCACCCGGCCGTCGCGCAGGATGGCGACCAGCGCGGTGTCGGCCGGCCACTCGATCGCGCCGATCCGCTGCCCGGCCAGCGGCGCGTCGGCCGGCATGGTCAGCTCGACCAGGCTGGCCGCGCTCTGCCGGAACGTCATCAGCCGGACCAGGTCGCCGACGCTGACCGCCTCCTCGACCAGGGCCGAGAGCAGCCGGGGGGTGGACACGGCGACGTCGACCCCCCAGGACTCGTTGAACAGCCACTCGTTGTTCGGGTGGTTGATCCGCGCCACCACCCGCGGCACCCCGTACTCGGTCTTGGCCAGCAGCGACACCACCAGGTTGACCTTGTCGTCGCCGGTCGCGGCGATCACCACGTTGCACCGCTCCAGCGACGCGCCATCGAGCGAGCTGATCTCGCATGCGTCGGCCAGCAGCCACTCCGCGCTGGGGACGTTATAGACCTTGATCTTTCTCGGGTCCTTGTCGATGAGCAGCACCTCGTGGCCGTTGCCGAGCAGTTCCTTGGCAATGGACCGGCCGACCGACCCCGCTCCGGCGATGGCGACCCGCATCAGTGACCCCCCCTTCCCGGCGGCCTGGCGAACGCGCCGGCGATCCGCTCCAGGTCGCGGTCCTCGGCGACCACGTGCAGTACGTCGCCTTCCTGGAGGACCGTGCTGGGGCTCGGGATCATCGCCTCGCCGAGCCGGGCGATGAACGCGATCCTGGCCCGGGCCGACTCCTCCAGCGCCGTCACCTTCTCCCCGAGCCAGTGATCGGAGTACGCGACCTCGGCGAGCACGATCGCGCCGGTCGGGTCGCGCCAGAGCGACTCTGCGCCCTCGGGCAGCAGCTTGCGCAGCATCTGGTCGGCGGTCCAGCGCACCGTGGCCACGGTCGGGATGCCGAGCCGCTGGTACACCTCGGCCCGCCGCGGGTCGTAGATCCGCGCCACGACCCGTTCTATGCCGAACGACTCCCTGACGACCCGCGCGGAGATCACGTTCGAGTTGTCGCCGCTGCTCACCGCCGCGAACGCGTCGGCGTGCTCGATGCCGGCCTCGATCAGGACATCGCGGTCGAAGCCGATGCCGGTGATCTTGCTGCCCTTGAAGCTCGCGGTGAGCTTGCGGAACGCGTCGGGGTCCTGGTCGATCACGGCGACCGAGTGATCCTGGTCCTCCAGAATATGGGCGATCGTCGAGCCGACGCGCCCGCACCCCATGATCACAATGTGCACGGCGTTCCTTCCCGCGAGAGTGGTGCCCGATCACGGTATTACCTGCCGCGCGGTGGGTGCCAGCCCGGTCGGCGGCGGCGCCGCGGGGCACGGGATCATGGCCTGGTGACCGCGTCAGCGGCTGACCTGCCCGAGCCGGGTGACCTGCTGGAGCTGAGCATCGGCGAGGCCGTGCACGGCGGCTGGTGCGTGGCCAGAACAGGCCCCGGGCCTGGCGGGCCCGCCGCCCCGGCGGGACCCGGCCCCGTGGTCTTCGTCCGGCATGCGCTGCCCGGGGAGCGGGTCCGCGCTCTCGTCACGCAGAGCACATCGAGGTTCGCGCGCGCCGACGCGGTCGAGATCCTGGACGCGTCGGCCGACCGGGTCCCGCCGCCGTGCCCGCACGCTCGCCCGGGCGGCTGCGGCGGCTGCGACTGGCAGCACGCCAGCCTGCCCGCCCAGCGCGCGCTCAAGGCCGCGGTCGTCCGGCAGCAGTTGCGGCGGATCGCCGGCATCGAGCACGACGTGAGCGTCGAGCCGGTGCCCGGCGATCAGGCCGGGCTCGGCTGGCGGACGCGGGTAAGGTTCGCCGTCTCCCGCGACGGCGCCGCGGGACTGCGCAGGCACCGGTCGCACGACGTCATGGAGATCGGCGAGTGCCCGATCGCGCACCCGCTCGTCACCGGGGCGGGCGTGACCGGGCGGACCTGGCCGGGAGCTGCCTCGGTCGAGGTCGCCGCCGCGCCGCGAACGGGCCAGCGGGCGGTGATCGTCACGGGGGCCGCGCGCGGGCCGGAGATAGCCGCGGACACCGTCCTGGCCGGGCGCTCCCGGCCCGCCGTGCTGCGCGGCGACGGCTACCTGCGCCAGCGTGCCGCCGGACGGGACTGGCGGGTCGGCGCGACGGGATTCTGGCAGGTGCATCCCGGCGCCGCGGACACGCTCGCGGCGGCGGTGCTCGACGCGCTGCGCCCGCGGCCGGGCGACGTGGTGCTGGACCTGTACTGCGGCGCCGGGCTGTTCGCCGGGGTTCTCGCCCGGGCCGTCGGGCCTGCGGGCGCGGTGACCGGCATCGAGGCCGACGCCGCCGCGGTGCGTGACGCCCGGCACAACCTGCGCCCGACCCCGTGGGCGAAGGTCCACCGGGGCGACGTGGCCACGGTGCTGGCCAGGCACGGCCCGACCGGTGCCTCCCTGGTCGTCCTGGACCCGCCCAGGACGGGGGCCGCCCGCCCGGTCATCGACCTGCTGTCCGCATCGCCGGCCGCCCGGATAGCGTACGTGTCCTGCGACCCCGCGACCCTGGCCCGTGACCTCGCGCTGCTCGGCGCGTCCGGCTGGCGCCTCGAGGCACTGCGCGCGTTCGACGCGTTCCCGATGACGCATCACGTGGAATGCCTGGCCACCCTGGCGCGCGAGCCGGGCGGCTCACCCTAGATCGCGACGAGCGGGCACGTCGTGGGTTGATATAGGACACCATGGGACCCATGCAACTGCGAATCTTCACCGAGCCACAGCAGGGCGCGTCCTACGAGACCTTGCTCCGGGTGGCCAGGGCGGCTGACGACCTGGGCTTCGACGCGTTCTTCCGGTCGGATCACTACCTGAAGATGGGCGACGTCAGCGGCCTGCCTGGCCCGACGGACTCCTGGGCCACGCTGGCCGGACTGGCGCGCGAGACCTCGCGGATCCGGCTGGGCACGCTGGTGACCGCCTCGACGTTCCGTCATCCCGGTCCGCTGGCGATCACCGTCGCGCAGGTCGACCACATGAGCGGGGGGCGGGTGGAGCTCGGCATCGGCGCGGGCTGGTACGAGGCAGAGCACACCGCCTACGGCATACCGTTCCCGCCCCTGGCCGAGCGCTTCGCCCGCTACGAGGAGCAGCTCGAGGTGATCACCGGCCTCTGGGACGTCCCGGACGGGGGCACGTTCTCGTTCAGCGGCACGTACTTCACGGTGGCCGACTCGCCGGCGCTGCCGAAGCCGCTGCAGCGGCCGAGGCCCCCGGTGATCATCGGCGGGGGCGGGCCGCGCCGGACACCGCGCCTGGCCGCGAAGTTCGCGGACGAGTACAACTTCCCGTTCGGCACGGTCGAGGACACCGCGGCGGCGTTCGGCCGGGTCCGGGAGGCCTGCGCCGGGGCGGGGCGGCACGAGACATCGATGATCTACTCGGCCGCGCAGACGGTGTGCTGCGGCCGCTCCGAGGCCGAGCAGGACCGGCGGGCGAAGGCGATCGGCAGGAAGCCGGACGAGCTTCGCGACAGCGCGCTGGTGGGCACGCCGGATGAGGTGGCCGAGAAGATCGGGAGGTTCGCCGAGATCGGGGCCGAGCACATCTACCTGCAGGTGCTCGACCTGCACGACCTCGATCACCTCGAGCTGATCGCCGCGGAGGTGCTGCCCCGGGTCTGACGTTCTGCACGCTGACGAGGCAGGCGAAGGCCGGGCACCTAATCGCGCCCGCGTTGCTTTCCAGGCGACCAGGCAAAAGGATCTACCGCTCAGACGGGATCGAGAGCGTCAAAAGAGATCATACAAATACGCCGAATCGCATGGTTACTTAAGTTAACTATATGACGCGCCAGGGCGTTGTCGTGCACCTATGCCTGGGCCTAAATGATCACGCTGTTAACGGTCGGCGAGCCATTGTAAGCGGTCTATGGCGCTTTGTCAGCAGCCAAAATTCCCGTTCCCGTGGCTGAACCATTTGATGGCTGGAGACGTTTCAATGGTCGCCAGGGAGCGGCGGGAAACTCACATAGGCAGATTTCTCACGGCGTCGTCTGCAGCGGCGAGGCCGCTCGTGGCTGGCCGCGCGTCGCCGGCACGCGCGGCCCGACCAGGCATGCCCGGGACCGCCGGGCGTGCGCACTCGGTATGTGGGAGGAATTGCATGAAACGCAGATTGGCCCTGGCCGCCGGCGCGGTGGTCACGGCGCTTGGCACTGCTGCCGCCACCAGCGCGGTAACCCTGGCCGGCGCCGCCTCGGCCGGCGAGGCCTCGCACTGCGGCTTCGCGTGCCGCGGGGACCTGGTACACCTGCCTGACCCGCTGATGGACCGGCTGATCACCTTGCACAACCGGCCGCGCACCTTCGACCCGATGCAGGTGTTCGCCGAGGCGCCGAAGCCGAGCCAGCTGTTCCAGTACTACCTGCTCGACACCAAGCACTTCCAGCCGAACGAATTCACCACGACCATCCCGGGCATCAACGACGGCGTTGCGCCCACCGCCACCGGGCCGAACCACGACCTGCCCACGATCGGCGCGGTCCGCGTGGTGGTCGAGCCCAAGCCGGGGCTGCCCACCGACCCGAACAACCCGGGCGCGTTCATCGACATGTTCACCGACATCTCGGGCCTGTTCGTGATCAACAACGAATCCGGCTGGTATGAGGGGTGGTTGATCCACGACGTGACCGTCCCGCAGGTCGCGACGCCGCGGGCAGACGGCCACGCCGCGTTCGGCACCATCACCGCCGCAGACAAGAAGAAGCTGGCCGACATGGGCGACGGCAACAACAAGCCCGGCGCGATCTTCACCGTGGACGGCGACAAGCCGCACTTCCCCTCGGCCAGCGACCACTGGCCGGACCGGGTGTCGAACACCGTCCCGCTGCAGCTGTCCCTCGGCGCCTACAACGCCACCCAGCAGAGCGACCTGCACTCGTACTGGGAGTTCAACCAGTACACCGACTGGACGCCGCCCACCTACGAGCTGCCGTTCACCGGCGGCCTGCCGGGCACCTTCGAGAGCGGGCAAATCGGCGCCCTGTCCTCGGTCGTCCCCGGCTCCGGGCCGTCGGGCGTGACCAACAAGCCGCAGGTCGCCGGCGACAATCCCAACATCCCGCGCGACCCCGACCGGCTGCTCGACACCAGCCCGCAAGATCCGGACCGGGGGATGCAGCCCAACCCCGCACACAAGGAGACCCGGCTGCGGTTCATCCCCAGCGGCCTGGCCAACGAGGTCCTGCTGGACGCCTATGTCCGGCTGGCGTCCTTCGAGCCCGGCGTGCACAGCCTCAAGCAGCGCATCTTCGACGGCTACGCCGCCGAGGTCGCCCGGGTCGACAGCAACGGCGACGGGATCATCGACGCGGTCGAGGCCGACCTGGAAGGAACGTCGGACGGCGGGCAGTCCAACGACCGGCTCTTCCTGCCGGCCACCGCGTTCGACCGGATCGCGGTAACCCGCGAGATCAACGACGGGTTGCTCTCGCCGCGGTTCGCCCCGAGCCAGCGAGCCTGGGTGCTGAGCGGCGTCATCACCCGGCTGGCCAAGCCGGTCGACGCCTCTGCCGGCCAGGACGGAGACAACCGCTAACCCCACATGAAGCACGGGGGCCCTGGCAGCCTGGAGCCAGGGCCCCCGGCCACCAGGCTGTGGGTGCTCGCTCAGCAGCGGCGCGGCCGGTCCTGAGCCCGGGCCGCAGGCGCGCTCGCCCGGCCGGGTCCGCAAGGGCACGCGCCAGTCGCTCAGCGTCCCGCCGCCCACGGGTCGTAGTCCACCTCCAGCGCCTCCTGCGGTGGCCGCTCGGCCGCGGGCACGTTGCGCAGGTTGAGGCGGATCCGGGTCCAGGTCGATGAGCGCCCGCGCATCGTGTCCACCAGGACGTCGGCGGGCTCGAGCCGGGACCAGGCCGCGGCGTGGCGCTGCTTCCACCGGTCCAGGCCTTGCAGGGCCTCGTCCTTCGTCGCGGCCCTGGCCACCTCGATCAGCGGCATGGACGAGCGGCGGCGGCCGGTGGGC
>DASYXX010000198.1:0-2504 GCA_035934395.1 Streptosporangiaceae bacterium | reverse complement strand
GCTGGCCGAGCCGGGCCGGTTCGGCGGAGTGCTCGGTTCCGTGGCCGACCTGCTGACCGTCCAGGATGGCGCGGCCGACGCGATCGCGGCCGCGCTCGGCGCCGTCGCGGGCGCCGTCGCCGTGTCCGGCCTCGACGCGGCCGTGGCCATCCTCACGGCGCTGAAGAGCGAGGAGGCCGGGCAGACGGCGCTGATGATCGCGTCCGACCGGCCGCGGCCGGAGCCAGGGCCTGCCGACCGGGCGGAACACGGGCCCAGCCCGAACGGCAGGGCGCAGCGGGAGCCGGACGGCTCGCCCAGCCGGGAGGCTGGGCCAGACGGCGGGGCGCTGCGGGAGCCGGACGGCTGGCTGCAGCGCGCATCTGGGCCGGATGGCCGGCCGGAGCCCGGCGGGCAGCTGTCGGCGGCAGCCCCCGACGGGGCCACCGGCACCGCCGCGCGCCTGCTGGCACCGCCCTCCGTTATACATGCTCTTGATCTTGTAACGGCGCCGGCCGGGCTGGCGGCAGCGCTCGGGCAGCTGCTGGACGGCGTCGTGGTCGCGGCGGACCTGCGGGAGGGCCTGGAGCTTGTCCGCGCCCATCCACACCTACGGGTGGTGACCAGAGACGGAGACCTGATAGGCGCGCACTGGGCCCGGGGCGGGTCGGCGGGCGCGCCGAGCCTGCTCGGGCTCGGGGCCGCCGCGCAGGAGGCCGCGGCTCAGCTGGACGAGGCCGAGCATCGCTGCCAGCGGGCCGAGCGGGAGCTGGCCGACGCGGCCGAGGACGAGGACGCCGCACGGCAGGTGCTGGCCGAGGCGGTCGTCGCGCTGCAGGAGGCCGACGCCGCGGCGGCCGAGACCTCCGGCAGGCTGGGGACGCTGGCCGGCGCCGCGCGGGCGGCCCAGGACGAGGCGGGGCGGCTCGCCGCCGCGATCGCGGCGGCCGAGCGCGCGCGGGAGAAGGACCTCGCCCAGCTCGCGGACCTTCAGGGCAAGCTGGCGGTCCAGGAGGCTGAGGGGCCGGTCGGCCGCCCGGCCTCCGGGGAGGCCGGCCCCGGGGAGGAGGCCGGCGCCGCCGACAAGAACGCGCTGGCCGCGGAGGCCATGGCGGCGAGGAACGCCGAGATGGAGGCCAGGCTCGAGGTCAGGACCATGGAGGAGCGGCTCCGCGCCGTCGCGGGCCGCGGCGATGCGCTCGCCTCCGCGGCGGCGGCCGAGCGCCAGGCCATCCAGCGGGCCAGGGTCAGGGCCGTGCGCCGGGCGCAGGAGGCGGCGGTCGCCGACGCGGTCGCCTCTGGCGCCACGATCGCGCTGGCCGCGATCGAGCGGTCCCGGGCCATGGCCGACTCCGACCGGCAGGCCGCCGAGCAGGCCAGCCAGACCCGCGACAGCGAGCTGAGGGAGGTCCGGGCCAGGATCCGCGAGCTGACGGCCGAGCTCGACAGCGCGGTGAGCAGCGCGCACGGTGCCGAGATCGAGCGCGCGACCCGCCGGATGAAGCTGGAGCAGATCGCCGGCCGGGCGGCCGAGGAATTCGCCATCGACACCGACACGCTGGTCGCCGAGTACGGGCCCGACGTCGAGGTGCCGGCGGCGGAGCCGGGCCAGATGCCCGCGCCCTACGACCGCGGGCTGCAGGAGCGGCGGGCCCAGGTCGCGCAGCGCCTGCTCGATCAGCTCGGCAGGGTGAACCCGCTGGCCCTGGAGGAGTTCTCGGCGCTCGAGGAGCGGCACGCGTTCTTGTCCACACAGCTGGAGGACCTGAAGAAGACCCGGCGCGACCTGCTGACCGTGATCAAGGAGGTCGACGACCGGGTGCAGCAGGTGTTCGCCTCGGCCTACGAGGACACGGCCCGGGAGTTCGAGGACATCATCGGCCGGCTGTTCCCGGGCGGCGAGGGCAGGCTGGTCCTGACCGAGCCCGACGACCTGCTCGTCACCGGGATCGAGATCGAGGCCAGGCCGCCGGGCAAGAAGGTCAAGCGGCTGTCGCTGCTGTCCGGAGGCGAGCGCGCGCTGACCGCCATCGCGTTCGTGCTGGCGATCTTCAAGGCCCGGCCGTCCCCGTTCTACGTCCTCGACGAGGTCGAGGCTGCGCTCGACGATTCCAACCTGCAGCGGCTGCTGCAGATCTTCACCGAGCTCCGGGACAATTCCCAGCTGATCATCGTCACGCACCAGCAGCGGACGATGGAGGTCGCGGACACGCTCTACGGGATCAGCATGCGCGGCGACGGCGTGTCCTCGGTGGTCAGCCAGCGGCTCCGGGAGCCGGAGAGCGCTTGAGCAGGCGCCGGAGCGGGGGAGGGCCCGGCGAGGCGCACCCGGGGTTTCTGCGAGACTGGGGCGGTCATGGAACAGCTGATTATCATCCTCGCCGTCGTCCTGGTCGTCGTCGGTGGCGGCGGAACGACGCTGCTCGTGCGCACCCGCCGCCGGCTGCCGCGCGCGCCGCACCGAACCGCGCTTCGCGGCGGCACTACGGCCGCGCCCGGCACCGCCGCGCCTGACCTGGCCGAGG
>DASYXX010000182.1:0-27759 GCA_035934395.1 Streptosporangiaceae bacterium | reverse complement strand
CTGCGTCCCGGTCCGGGGGTGCGGCGCCTGGCGCCGGACCGGGATATGCGTGTGCTCGGGAACGTAGAACCGGTCGAAACCCGCGGCCTCGGCCGCCTGCGCCGCCCGCGCCGGGGTGATGCCGCGGTCGCTGGTGAACAGCACAACGCCGTAGCGCATGCCTGGCCTCCCTTCCTCCGTCCTCGGGTCGGCGTCGGTGCCGTCGCTCCGCGCTGATGACGCATCGTCAGGTTGCTGCCGCCGCCACCGCGACCGCCGCGTGCTGGCCGGCGCGGCGGCCCGAGAACACGCAGTCGGCCAGCGAGAGCCCGCTGACGTAGGAGTTCGAGCACAGCCCGACCGCCGTGCGGCCGGCGGCGTACAGGCCGGGGAGCGGTGAGCCGTCCTCGCGCAGCACCTGGCCAGTGTCCTCGGCGACCGTCAGGCCGCCCAGGGTCAGCATCGGCGCGGGGTACGCGGGCCGAGGCCGGATAGACAGGTCGATGAGTGAGAACGGCGGCCGTTCGACGATCTGGACAGCATCGGCTGGCTTCCCGGCCGCATCGGGCTCGCCGGCCGCCGCGGCCCGGTTATAGGCCGCGACGGTCGCGGCGAGGCCCTCGGGGTCGGTGCCCGCCTTGGCCGCCACGCCGGCCAGGGTGGGCGCGCTCGTCCTGGCCCGGGTCAGCAGGTAGACGGCCTGCATGAGCTGGAACCACAGCGTGCTGCCGCGCAGCTGCCGCCACGACGCGCTGACCAGAGGCCGGTCCAGCAGCAGCCAGGCGCGCCGGTCGTGGCGGCGCACCATGGCCTCGCCGATCGCCGCGCCGTAACGGGACTCGTCGCAGACCCGCTGCCCGGCCCGGTCCACGATCAGGCCGCGCGCGAACGACGCGGGCGGGGTGATGAACCGCCAGCACGACACCCGGTCCAGGAAGCGGGTGGCGCCGCCGGCCGCGGCCCCCAGCGCGATCCCGCTGCCGTCGTCGGCCGGCGTGCCCAGCGCCAGCCCGCCGCGGAACGCCGGGGCGTGCTCGCGCATCATGGCCCGGTTCGCCACGAACCCGCCGGCCGCGAGCACGACGCCCCGCCGCGCGCTCACCGTCAGCGGCCGCGCGTAACGCCGCTCCAGCCATGTGACCGGCTGGTAGAGGCGGCGGCCCAGGCCGCCCGCGTACAGGTACGGCTTGCGGCCCAGCCGGCTCAGGACCCGGTGGCCGGCGCGCGCCCAGGCGGGAGCCGAGCGCATGCTCAGGCATTCCACCCCCTCGACCCGCCCCTCGTCGGAGGTCACCAGCCGGACGGCGCGGGTCTGCGGGATGATCCGTACCCCGGCCGACCGCACGGCCGCGGCCAGCCCGGCGTACAGGACCTTTCCCGACGTGCCCTTGCCGACCGCCCGGTGGCCCCGCGGCGCGGGCTCGGCCACCTGCGGGAACGACAGCTCGCTGCCGGAGAAGTAGAGGTAGTGCCGGTTGGTCGGGTAGGACGTCTTCTCCGGGCAGAGGGAGCCGTCGAACGGCACGCCGTGGCCGGCCAGCCAGGCGATCATCGCGGCGCTCCCGGCGCAGAACTCCCGCACGGTCGCCGCCGAGACCGCGTCGCCCACCTCCATGCTCAGGTAGCGCAGCATCGCGTCGACCGAGTCGGCCACGCCGGCCTGCCGCTGCTGGGGCGTGCCGCCGCCCGCGTACACGATGCCGCCCGACAGCGCGGTCGCGCCGCCCCCGCCGAACCGGTCGAGCACGAGCACCTCGGCGCCGGCCGCGCTGGCCTCCAGCGCCGCGCAGGCGCCGGCCGCGCCGAACCCGACGATGACGACGTCAGCCTCCAGCTCACGGGCCTGCGGCATCCCGGCTCCTCTCGCGGCGCGGCTCGCTGCGTCTCCGGCTCGCGCCGTCTGGCCAAAACTGTAACGTGTTCTACCATGGCGGCATAGCCGCTGCGCGCGTGGCCGCTTTGGCGAAAGGCAGGGACGCGATGACCCGGTCACCGGCCGAGCTCGGCATCGACCTGATGAGCGGTGAGTTCTTCGGCAACGATCCGTATCCCGCGTTCGCGTGGATGCGCCGCCACGCCCCGGTCTACCACGACGACGTCAACGACCTGTGGGCGCTCGCCCGCTACGACGACGTCAAAGCGGCGGGCACGGACACCGCGACGTACTCCAGCGCGGGCGGCATCCGGCCGAAGTTCCCCGGCCTGCCCATGATGATCGACCTCGACGCCCCCGAGCACGTCAGGCGGCGCAAGCTGGTCAGCGCCGGGTTCACCCCGCGCCGCGTGCAGGCGATGGAGGCCCAGGTCCGCGCGGTCTGCGACGAGGTCATCGACCAGGTGTGCGAGCGCGGGTCGTGCGACTTCGTCGGGGACATCGCCGCCCCGCTGCCCCTCAACGTGATCGGCGACATGCTCGGCGTGGCCCGCGAGGACCGGTCTGACCTGCTGCGCTGGTCCGAGGACATGCTCGGGTCGCAGGGCGCCGCCGACCCGGCCGGCCTCGAGGCCGCGGCCCGGGCCTTTGCCGAGTACACGGCCTACATGGAACGGGTGCTGGCCGACCGGCGCCGGACCGGCGCGGACGGCGACCTGGTCGGCATCCTCGTGCACGCCGAGATCGATGGCGACCGGCTCGACCAGCTCTCGCTCATCCATGAGACGCTGCTGATCCTCATCGGCGGGGACGAAACCACTCGGCACGTGATCTCCGGCGGGATGCTCGCCCTGCTCGAGCACCCCGGCCAGCTGGCGCGCCTGCAGGCCGATCCTGGCCTGCTCCAGGTCGCCGTCGAGGAGATGCTGCGCTGGGTGACCCCGATCAAGGACATGGTCCGCACGCCCACCCGCGACGTGGAGGTGCGCGGCGAGCGAATCCCCGCGGGCGCGGAGGTCATGCTCCTGTATCCCTCGGCCAACCGGGACGAGTCGGTGTTCGACCATCCCGACACCTTCGACGCAGCGCGGGCGGCCAACCCCCATCTGGCCTTCGGCTTCGGCGCGCACTTCTGCCTGGGGAACCAGCTCGCCCGGCTGGAGCTTCGGGTGATGTTCGAGCAGCTCTTCGAGCGCCTGCCGGATCTCGCGCTGGCCCGCCCTGGCCCGCTGTCGCACCGGCCCTCGAACTTCATCAGCGGCCTTGAGTCGATGCCCGTGACCTTCACTCCGACCCGCCGGACCGGTTCGGGGCACTAGCCGGGCGTGTCGGCTCTTTTGGCTGGTGGCCGGCGGCTGGTTGCGGCAGTGTAGGACGAGGCTGCAGGTAAGGGAGGGGACATGGCGGTACCTCTGGCCGACCGGCTTGCCAGCGGCGCGGTGCTGGGAGCCGAGGGATATGTGTTCGAGCTGGAGCGCCGGGGCTATGTCAAGGCGGGCGCCTTTGTACCCGAGGCGGTGCTGGACTTCCCCGACGCGGTCGTCGAGCTGCACCGGGAATTCCTGCGCGCGGGCGCCGACGTCATGGTGGCGCTCACCTACTACGCCCACCGCGAGAAGCTGCGCCAGGTGGGCCGCGAGTCTGATCTGGAGGCCATGAACAGGCAGGCCGTGCGGCTGGCTCGGAAGGTGGCCGCGGAAGGCGGCGCCCTGGTGGCCGGCAACGTGTGCAACACCTGGGCCTATGACCCGCGGGACGCGGCCACCGCGGGCGTGGTGCGCGCGATGTATGCCGAGCAGCTGGGCTGGGCCGCCGACGAGGGCATCGACTTCGTCATCGCCGAGACCAACGACTACCTCGGCGAGGCGCTGATCGCCCTGGAGGTGATCCAGGAGCTTGGCCTGCCGGCCATGGTGACGCTGGCCAGCACGCAGCCGGCCAGAACCTGGGACGGCTACGACTACGTCGAGGCGTGCAAGATCCTGGCCGACCACGGCGCCGCCGTCGTGGGGCTGAACTGCGACCGCGGGCCCGTTACCATGCTTCCGCTGATCGCCAGGATCAGGGGCGCGGTCGACTGCGCCGTCGCCGCGCAGCCGGTCCCGTACCGCACCGACGAGGCCTCGCCCACGATGGAATCGCTGCGCGCCGAGGGCTCGGGCCGGGTCTTCCCGCTGGCGCTCGACCCGTTCAGCTGCACCAGGTTCGAGATGGCGGACTTCGCGGTGGCCGCCCGCGATCTCGGGGTGAACTACGTGGGCATCTGCTGCGGGGCCGGCCCGCACCATGTCCGGGCGATGGCCGAGGCGCTGGGCCGCACGGTGCCCGCCAGCAAGTACTCACCGTCGATGGACCTGCACCCGATCCTGGGCACCACGGCACCGAGCCGGGACCGCGCTGTGCTCGACGCCTGGAACGCGAGCCCCTAGCGCAGGCAATCCCGGGCGAAGCGGCCCGCCCGGACCGCGTCGACGAGCGGCTCGAGGTCCGCGGGCGGGACCTGTCCCGGGCCGGTGAAGCCGGCGAGCTCGCGCACGAGACGATGCGCCCGCTCGGTTCCCTCGCCCAGGCGGCGGGGCCGGCGCAGGTCGACGGCCTGGGCCGCGACGAATAGCTCGAGGGAGATCACCCGTGCGGCGAGGTCGGCCATCTCGGCCAGGCGCCTGGCCGCCAGCGGCGCCATGGTCGTGCGGTCCTCGATCCCTTCCGCCTTGCTCGAGCTCACCACCTCGAAGGAGACCGGCTGGGCCAGCATGCGGGCCTCGGCCGCGATCGCCTGGGCGGCGACGGCGAACTCGGCGAGGGCGTCCTCGCCGGTGTCCGGCTCGGCGGCCAGCCCGGCCGGCAGGCCAGAAACCGGGCTCTGCAAGAGCTTCACCGTCCGCTCGGCCGCACAGGTCACCACCGGCGCCAGGGCAATGCGGGCCAGGTCGAGCGCCGCCGCGACCGGTACCACGTCGAGGTTGCCCACTGACACGATGCGCCGTTCGTCCAGGACCACGGCCGGATTGCACTGCGCGGAGTTGAGCTCGGTCTCGATGGTGCGCCTGACGTAGGCCTGGGCGTCCCGGGCGGCGCCGAGGATCTGCGGGATGCTGCGGAACGTGAGCGGATCCTGCAGGTTCCTGGCGTTACCGGGTTCGAGCAGCCAGCTCCCGGCGAGCAGCGCGCGGAGGCGGCCGATCGTCGCCGCGAGGCCCGGGTACGGCCGGACCTCGGCGACCACGGGATGCAGCGTGCTGAGATTGGCGGCGAACCCCTCCAGAGCGAGCGCGGCAGCGATGTCGGCTTCGCCAACCAGCCGCTCGGCGGCGAGCTCGGCCAGCGCGGCCCAGCCGGTGGCGAACGCGTTGTTGTTGACCAGCGCCAGCCCTTCGTTGTCCGCGAGGACGAAGCCGGTCTCGCGGAGCAGGCCCTCCGCGAGGTCGGCGAGCGGGCCCAGATCGGCCTGGCCCACCGAACCGAGGCTGCGAACGTGCGGCACCAGATCTCGGTTCAGCGCGTCGGCCAGCATCTCGGCGAGCTCGGGGCGGACGCCGGCGGCGCCCTTGGCATACCCGTTCACCAGGCAGGTCATCGCGGCCCTCACGACTGCGCGCGGTGCCGGCGGTCCCTGCGCCATGAGGTGACCCTTGATCAGGATGCGGCTGCGGTCCCGGCGCGCGGCCGCGTCGAGCAGGACGGTCTTGCGCTCGGCGACGGCGGTCGTCAGGCCGTAGACGGTGACCTCCCCGCGCAGCGCCTCCTCGACGACCTCCCGGGCCGCGGCCATGCGGTCGCGCGCCGCCGGGGCGAGGACAACCTCCTCCTGCCGCTCAGCGACAGCGGCGAGGGAATCGATCGTCAGCGACACGCCGTCAAGCACTACCATCAGCGCAAACCTCCGAGCGTGGTGCCATTTCTCCGCTGCGCATACTCTACGAGCGGGTTCGCCGGAAGTGGGTGCGGTGTGCAGCGTTGCGAGGAGTGCGGCTTCGAGTACGACGAGAGCGCGTTCTCGACGGCCGCGGGCAGAATCCGCGCGGGCAGCGCCGACCTGGCGGCCGCGCTGACCGGCAGCCGGGCCGACGTGCGGACCAGGCGGCAGCCCGGCTGCTGGTCGGCGCTGGAGTATGCCTGTCATGTCCGGGACATGCTGCTGGTGCAGCGGGAACGGCTGCTGGCCGCCCTGCGCCTGCACCGGCCGGTGTGCGAGCCGATGGGGCGGGACGAGCGGGTGGAGTTCGACGGATACGCCGAGCAGGACCCGGCCGACGTGGCCCGGCAGCTGCGCGATGCCGCGCAGCTGTTCGCCGGCGACCTCGACAGGCTCAGCCCCGCCAGCTGGGACCGGGCGGTCATCTACACCTACCCGCACCGCGCCGAGCGGTCGCTGCGCTGGCTGGCCACCCACACCGAGCACGAGGTGGCTCATCACCTGCTCGACGTGCGCCGCCAGCTGACGGGAGCTGACCGACCGTGAGGGAGAACTTCGCGACGGTGCTGGAGACCGTGGCGGACGTCCGTGCCGAGCGCACGGTGGTCTCGCACGGGGATCGCAGCCTGACCTGGGGGCAGCTGGACGGGCGAGCGTCGCGGCTCGCCGCGGTCCTGGCGGGCCGCGGGGTCGGGGCCGAGACCCGGGTGGCGATCGCGGCGTACAACGGCATCGAGTACCTGGAGAGCGTCTTCGCGGTGCTGAAGCTGCGGGCCGTCCCGGTCAACGTCAACTACCGCTACCAGCCCGATGAGATGCTCCACCTCTTCGACGACGCGCAGGTCGAGGCCGTCATCTTCGACGCGTCGCTCGCCCCGCGCGTGGCGCAGGCGCAGGCGAGCGCGCCTGCGCTGGAGACGTTAATTCAGATTGGTGGCCTATCAGAGGCCCCGGCGAGCTCCTACGAGCAGGTCATCGACGCGGCCCGCCCGCTGCCCCGAGCGGCGCGCGGCGAGGACCACTGGCTTATGTACACCGGCGGCACCACCGGCAAGCCGAAGGGCGTGCTGGTCCGCCATTCGTGGCTGTACCCGGTCGCCTGCGCCAATGGCTTCCGGCTGCTCGGCGAGCCGGTCCCGGACTCGCTGGACGCGCTGCGGACTGTGACAAGGCGGCTGACCGAGCGCGGCAGTGGGGACGGGGACGCGATCGTGTGCCTGCCTGCGCCCCCGCTCATGCACGCGACCGGCATGTACACGACGCTGGGCGCGCTGCTGGCCAGCGGCCGCGTGGTATACCTGACCGCGCGCTCCTACGACGCCGACGAGCTCGCGCGCACCATCGGCGAGCAGCGCGTGGACACGGTCTCGATCGTCGGTGACGTGTTCGCGCTGCCGCTCGCCGACGCGCTGGACCGGGCGGCGCGGGCCGGCCGCCCGTACGACCTGTCCAGCCTGCGGCGCATCCTGAGCGTCGGTGTGACCTGGAGCGCGGACGTGAAGCGCAGGCTGCTGGCGCACGGCGACTTCGTCTGCCGTGACGTGGTCGCCGCTTCCGAGGGCGGCCCGTTCGCGATCAGCGAGACCAGGCGCGGCGACGACGCCATCACCGCGCGGTTCACGCTGATGCCCGGCGCGCGTGTCATCGACGACACGGGCCGCGACGTGGTCCCCGGCTCGGGCCAGGTCGGCATGCTCGCCGCCCCCGCCGACGACGAGACCCGCTACCTGGGCGACGCGGCGAAGACCGCGGAGACGTTCCGCACCCTCGGCGGCAGGCGCTGGGTCGTGCCCGGCGACCTCGCCTCGGTCGAGGCCGACGGATTGGTCACGTTCCGCGGCCGCGGCAGCCGTGTGATCAACACCGGCGGCGAGAAGGTGTTCGCCGAGGAGGTCGAGCAGGCCCTCATCGAGCACCCCGGCGTCCGGGACGCGCTGGTGGTGGGCCTGCCCGACCAGCGCTGGGGGCATCGCGTGACCGCGATCGTGGCGGCGGTCGACTCCGCGCCGACGGCGGACGCGCTGATCGCGCACGTCGCCGAGCGGCTGGCCGACTACAAGAAGCCCCGCGGCGTCCTGTTCGTGCCCGACATCCGCCGCAGCCCGTCCGGCAAGGCGGACCTGCGATGGGCGCAGGCCGTCGCGAGCGGCGACGCCGGCCAGCGCGGGAGTCCCTGAGGTCTCGTATGGACTTGCCGTCGCAACCCGAGCATGCTTTCTGGGATGCGGCCTCCCCAGCGATATGAGCGACATGAGTGACGCCCCGGAGCCGATCGGCCAGGCGCTCGGCCGCCTGGCCCGCGAAAATCCAGATCTTCCCGCGATAACGATGGCGGGTTCCTCGGTGACCCGGGACCAGCTCGAGCGGCGGAGTAACCGGCTGGCGCGGGCGTTCGGCGCCGCCGGGGTCGGCGCGGAGGACCTCGTGACGATAGCCCTGCCGAACTCGGTCGAGTTCCTCGAGGCCGCCGTCGCCTGCTGGAAGCTCGGCGCCGTGCCGCAGCCCGTCTCGGCCCGCCTGCCCGGCCGCGAGCTGGCCACGATCGTGGAGCTGGCCGACTCGGCCCTGGTCGTCGGGGCCGACGCCGACCTCGTTCCCGGCCGGGTCACCTGGGCCGCAGGCCGCGAGCCCGACGCCGGGCTCAGCGACGAGCCCCTGCCCCCGGCCGCCGCCGGGAGCTGGAAGGCGCCTACGTCCGGCGGGTCGACCGGGCGCCCGAAGCTGATCCTCTCCGGTGACCCGGCGATGGTCCCGGCCGGGCCGGGCCTGAACATGCGCCGCGACGGCTGCATGGTGATCCCGGGGCCGCTGTACCACAACGCGCCGTTCACCTCCTCCTCCCTTGGATTGTTCTACGGCAACCACGTCGTGCTGCTGCCCCGCTTCGACGCCGAGGCGACGCTGCGCGCGGTCGACGAGCACCGGCCGGATTTCATGCTCGTGGTGCCGACGATGATGATCCGGATCCTCCGGCTCGACGAACGGGTGCGGGCGCGCTACGACGTGTCGTCCCTCCAGACGGTCTGGCACATGGGAGCGCCGTGCCCGGCCTGGGCGAAGCGAGCCTGGATCGACTGGCTGGGCGGGGAGAAGATCTGGGAGCTCTACGCCGGCACCGAGATGCAGGCCGTCACCGTGATCCGGGGCGACGACTGGCTGCAGCACGTCGGCTCGGTCGGCCGGGTGATCGGCGGGGAGATGAAGATCGTAGATCCGGAGACGGGACAGGACCTGCCGGCGGGGGAGGTGGGCGAGATCTTCCTGCGCGTCAGCCCGGGCGGCAAGTCCACGTACCGGTACCTCGGCGCGGAAGCACAGACGATCGGGGACGGGTGGGAGAGCCTCGGGGACATGGGATCGTTCGACGAGGAGGGGTACCTGTACCTCGCCGACCGGCGGGCTGACATGATCCTCTCCGGAGGGGCGAACATCTACCCGGCCGAGGTCGAGGCGGCCCTCAACGAGCACCGCGCGGTGGAGAGCTGCGCCGTGATCGGGCTGCCCGACCAGGACCTCGGCCAGGTCGTGCACGCGATCTGCCGGGTCTCGCCGGGCACCGCCCCGCCGTCCGACGAGGAGCTGGCCGCGTTCGTGGCCGAGCGGCTCGTGCGCTACAAGGTGCCGCGCGGCTTCGAGTGGGTCGACGAGCCGGTCCGCGACGACGCGGGGAAGGTGCGCCGGAGCGCACTCCGCAGCGAGAGGGTGAGCCCGCCAGACGGAGAGGCGCAGGTGCGCCGCCGAGTCGAACAGGAGACACAGTGACCGTTCAGTTCGGAGTCCACATCGGACCGCAGAACGCGACCCTGGCCGAGCTGCGGCAGCTCTGGACGTGGCTGGACCGCGCGGGGATGGACTGGATCTCGGTGTGGGACCACCTGTACGAGGCCCCGCCGGCCGGCGGCACGCAGCCGCACTTCGAGGCCGTGGCGACGCTGGGGGCCATCGCCGCCGACACCGAGCGGGCCCGCCTGGGCTGCCTCGTGTTCTGCGCCCTGTACCGGAACGTCGGTCTGCTCGCGAAGTCGGCGGTGACCATCGACCATCTGTCCGGCGGGCGCTTCGAGCTCGGGATCGGCAGCGGCTGGCACGAGCAGGAGGCACGGGCCTTCGGGCTGCCGTTCCCCGCCCAGCGGGAGCGCCACGAGGTGCTCGACGCCAGCGTGCGGGCCCTGCGCTCGCTGTTCTCCGGTCAGCGCGCGACCATGACAGGACCGGGCGTGAGCCTGGCGGACGCGAGCTGCCTGCCGGGTCCTGCGGGCCGGCTCCCGATCTGGATCGGGGGCACCGGCCGCCGCAAGACGCTCCGCCTCGCCGGGGCCGTCGCCGATGGCTGGAACGCCGCCTACGTCGGAGCCGGCACGTTCCGGGAGCTGAACGGGGTGCTCGACGACTGGTGCTCGGCGGCCGGCCGGAGCCCTTCCGACATCGAGCGGAGCGTCAACCTCGTGTACAACCTCGGCTCCGATGACCCGGCGGCCGCGGCGGCCAGCCTCGAGAAGCAGTGGGGCGACCTGGCCGAGGTGGTGCGGCAGGGCTCCCTGATCGGCAGGCCGGGCGACGTCATGGACCAGGTCGCGCCGTACGTGGAGGCCGGCGCTCAGCTGGTGAACGTCGTCATCCGCCCACCGTGGGACCAGGAGCTGCTCGACGCGTACGTCACCGAGGTCGTGCCCGCCATGCGCCGGGAGTGGGCTACCACCTGAGCTGCGCGATCTGGTCGTAGTCGGGCGACGAGTACCCGACCAGGCCCTCGGACAGGGCGAAGATCCACTCCGCCACGCCCAGGGACAGCGCCAGGCGGCTGCACCGGGCGCAGAAGTGCGGCTCGGCCAGCCGCACCGAGTCGTCCGCCTCCAGCCGCACGTAGATCAGCTTCGCTCCCGGCAGCCTCCGCCAGCCGTCGCCGTCGCGAGCCAGCGTGATCGCCCGCTGCTCGGCGTGGGTGCGGCACTGGTCGTGGTGCCCCAGCTCGCCCACCTTGCAGTAGCAGTGGTCCTCGCCCGGGAACGGCACCCCGTTGGTTCCCCACGCCAGCAGGCTGCCGTCCTTCATCAGCACCGCGGCATGCCGGGTCCGGGCATGGGAATCCCTGGCCAGCTCCGCCGCCCGCTCGACCATCTGCTCCGCCAGATAGGTGTCCTGGCGGTTGAGCGGCCGCCGCGCGGGCCGTTGCCCTGGTTGCATGCCACCTCCTCGCGCCGGACAACATTCTCCGACGCGGCCAGCGTCCTGGCACGGCATCCGGGATGCTAGCGCTCCGGGTTCTCCAGGGACGCCGCCCAGTCCCGCGACCAGTCCAGCAGCGGTCGCATGGCAAGCCTGAGGTCCTGGCCGGCCCCGGACAGGGCGTAGTCGCCGTTGTCGTCGGTGATCACGATTCCCGTACCGGTCAGGTCCGCCAGGCGGCTGGCCAGCACGCTGGATGACATGCCGTCGCAGGCCTTCTGCAGCGCCCGGAAGCCGAGCGGCCCGTCGCGCAGCTCCCACAGGATGCGCAACACCCAGCGGCGGCCGAGCAGGTCGAGCGCAGCCATGATCGGCCGGCCCGTCTCGGAGCCGCGCACCGGCCGGCCAGGGGCAGGCGTTGGCATACCGGTTCACTTCCTGTGTTTCTGATCCGTGTTTCTGATCCTTGTGCTTCTGATATCGAAGCGATATGGTTGCTGCGATATCCGAAGCACTCTACTGGGGTCATGAGCGTGGAGGTCACGTGCCTGTCGCCCGGATCAGCCCGGCAGGGCCCCCGTACTCGCCGGAGGAGTCAGCGGTGATCACGGCGATGATGCCGCCCGGCTCCGCAGCCGAGGCGCCGGCGCTGTTTCGCATCTTCGCCCGCAACCCCGCCCTCGCCACGGCGGCCGACGCATGGGGTCACTACCTGCTGGGCCGGCGGTTCTCGCTGACACGCCGCCAGCGCGAGCTGGTGATCGACCGCGTCTGCGCGCGCTGCCGCGACGAATACGAGTGGGGGCTGCACATCGCGCACTGGGCGTCGCGGGTGGCGCTGAGCGACGCCGAGATCGCCGTGCTCGCGCACGGCAGCGCCGATGACCCGGTGTGGCCGGAACCGGAGGCCCTGCTGCTGCGCATGGTCGATGAGCTGTATGACCGGGAGGGCCTGAGCGACCAGACGTGGAGCGAGGCGTCCGCCCTGTTCGACGACGCCCAGTTGCTCGACCTGGTCGTCCTGGCCGGGTGGTACCGCGCGGTGTGCCTGCTGAACAAGACCCTCCAGATACCGCCCGAGCCCGGGGCCCCGCGCCTTCCTGCCCCACGGCCTGCGGCGGCGGGATAAGGCCGCCCGTGCGCACGATCGAGGTCCGCCGTGACGCCATCAGCCGGACGCGGGCCGTTACGGAAGCTGAGCCACATCCGGCCGACGGCCAGGCGGTGCTGCGCGTCGAGCGGTTCAGCCTGTCGGCTAACAACGTCACGTACGCGCGCCTGGGCGACGAGCTCGGTTACTGGCGGTTCTTCCCGGCCGCCGACGGCTGGGGCCGCCTGCCGGTGTGGGCCTACGCCGAGGTCACGGCCAGCAACTGCGCGGGGGTGAGCGTGGGGCGGCGCGTGCTGGGCTTCTTCCCGATGTCGGACTGCCTGCTGGTGACCCCGGCGCGGGTGCATCCCGGCGGGTTCGCCGCCGGCTGCGAGCACCGCCGGGACCTGCCCGGCGTGTATAACGCCTACCGGTGGCTGGACGCCGATCCCTCCTACGACCCGGCCCTGGCCGGCCAGCAGCTGGTGCTGCGGCCGAGCTTCTGGCTGTCGTTCCTGTTCGACGAGCACCTGCGGGACAACCACGATTTCGGCGCGGACATCGCGATCATCTCCAGCGCGTCCAGCAAGGCGGCGCTCGGCATCGCGCACCTGCTCGCGCAGCGGGTCCTCACGATCGGGCTCACCGCGCCCCAGCGCGTCGAACCGCTGCGGGCCCTGCGCATCTACGACCGGGTCGAGGCCTACGACGCGGCCAGCGGCCTGCCGGCCGAGCCCGCGATCTTCGCCGACCTGGCCGGCGACACGGGCCTGCGGGCGGCGGTCCATGATCGCCTCGGCGGCGCGCTGCGGTACAGCGCGCTGCTCGGAGCGACACGCGGCGGCGCGCTGGCGCTGGATGAGGGGCTGCCCGGCCTCCGGCCCGAGCTGTTCTTCGCCCCCGACCAGCTCCGCGACCGGGCCCGCCGGCAGGGGTTCGCCGCCCTGGACCACCGCTTCGCCGCCGCGCTCGCCGACTTCGCGACCCGGAGCGGCCCGTGGCTCGACCTGGTCAGCGTTACCGGCGCGGAACCCGTCCAGGCCGCTTACCGGGAGCTGCTGGACGGCACGCTGCCCTCCGCGTCCGCGCTTATCTGCCGGATATCGCCGGGCCAGGCCGGGGTGTGACGCCGGGACTGGTCTACCTTCCGTACCTGCTTCCCGACCAGCCCGTTCCTGACGACCCCGCCGACCTCCCCATAGCAGGCCGCGCCCATCTCGGCGCCATCGCCAGCCTCTCGGCCAGGGCGTAGACCGGGGCCGCGCCGGGGCCGGATCTCACTGGTCCGCGCATTGGCCGTCACCGCTTGGCGTAGTCGGCGAAGCCCTGCCAGGCGATCAGGACACAGGGCTCGTCACCGATGACCCACGCGTCGTGGCCGGGTGCCATGATGGCGAAATCCCCCGGCCCGTACTCCATCTCCTCCCCGTCGTCCATGACGACCTTCATCCGGCCGGAGATGAAGTAGCCCCTATGGGCAGCCTGACAGCTGTCGGTCTTAGCGATCGGCTTCACGTGCTCTGACCACCTCCAGCCCGGCAGGAACGTGGCCCGGCCAACGCCGCCTTCTTTCATGTTCACCAGCTGGAGCTGGCCCGTGCCGCCCTTGAATGGCCGGGTCTCCTCGGGTGAATCGAGGCTCATGCGAACTAGACCTGGCATCTTGATCCCTCCCGCGTCCATGAGTCACGTCCCGCAAAGCTGGCTCAGCGCAACAGGCAGTCCTGCAAGCCACGCAGGATTACGGGCGCCGGGCGACGCCGCAGTAGAAGCCGCGCGACCCGTCGCTGTCGGCAGCGGCTGGATCCTCGGCACCCCACAGGCCCACGTAGGTGACCGCCGGGCCCGCGCCGACATACGGCTCCACCAGGTCCAGCCCCGCGAAGAACCGCTCCACCTCAGCCCGCGGCCGCGGATAGGCGTTCTCGGCAGCCTCGGCCAGCATGTCCACGCCGGCGCGAACCTTATTCGGCGGGAGGTGTTCGTAGGTACCGTGCGACAACGCCAGGTAGCTGCCGGGGGCGACCGCGGCCATATACCGGGCAACCAGACCCCACGGATCCGACTCGTCCGGGACGAAGTGCATCACCGCGGTCATCAGCACCCCGGCGGGCTCCGCGAAGTCGATCAGCCTCATCAGCGCCGGATGGGTCAGCAGGCCGTCCGGGTCCTTTAGGTCTGCGGTGATCACTGTCGTGGTGCCGTCCTCGGCCAGCAGGGCACCGGCGTGCGCGGCCACCATCGGGTCGTTGTCCACGTACACCACGCGGGCGTCGGCGGCCACCTTGTGCACGGCCTGGTGGGTGTTGTTCTGCGTGGGCAGCCCCGACCCGATATCGATGAACTGCCGGATCCCCTGCTCGGCCATCCAGATCGCGGCGCGGCCGTGGAAGCCGCGATTAGCCCACATCCCGTCGACGACCTCGGGCGCGGCTGCTTTCAGCTTCTCCGCGGCCTCCCGGTCCACCGCGAAGTTGGCGGTCCCGCCCAGGAAATAGTCATACAGGCGGGCCGGGCTTGGCCTGGCCGGGTCCACGCCCGGGGGGACAAGGCCGGTCTTGCTCATCTCGCCTCCTTTGCCCCCGAAACCCACTATGGCATGCTTCGCCTGATACACAAGAACGTATGAACCGGCCGGGACGTCCGGTTCTGCCAGCTCATCGCCAGCGCGGCCGACCCGGGGCGGAACCGAGGCCAGCAACGGCTCGCACCGCGGCGGCAACGACTCTAGATGAACTCCGGCCGAGCCGCCCGCCGGACGCATCGCGCAGTCGGTCACGATTCCGGAACGGGCCCGGGATCGGCTGCCAGCGCGGAGATCCAGCCGCTGAGGGAGTTGTTGCTGATCCACCCGAAGCCGCGCTTTGTTCCGGTTTGCGTTCGCTTCCGGGCGCGGCGGCGGCGGTGCTGACGCGGCTACCTGGGCGATGCTTCGGACGAGCGGTCCGGGAGATCACCCGCGGCTGCCTGCTGCTCTCCGGCTGATGGGGCGGCCTGCACGACCGGGCCTGGCCCGCCGCGCGCGCTGGTGGTGCGGAGCGCGAACAGCGTGGCGGCCAGCAGGAACACGGCCGCGGCGATCAGAGCCTGGTGGAAGCCGGCGTCGAGGGCGACCGTCGGCGCGGCGTGCCCGGCGAGCAGGTGCGTGGTGCGGGCGGTGGCGATGGCGGAGAAAATGGCCAGCCCCAGCGCGCCGCCGATCCACTGTGACGCGTTGAACAGCGCGGCGGCGAGTCCTGCGGTCTGCGGTGGCACGCCGGCGTTGGCCGCGGTGGTCGCGGCGACGAACTCCGCGCCGAGCCCGACCGACAGGATCACGAGCCCCGGCAGGACGTCGGTGAGGTACGAGCCGTGGATGGGGAGCCGGGAGAGCCAGAACACCCCGCCGCCGGCCACCAGCGTGCCGGCGACGAACACCGGCCTGGTGCCGACGCGGCTGAGCAGCCTCGGGGTCATGCCGGCGGACAGGCCGACGCCCGCGGTGACCGGCAGGTAGGAAAGGCCGGTGCGGATCGGCGAGTACCCGAGGATGTTCTGCAGGTAGAGGGTGAGGAAGAAGAACATCGCGAACAGGCCGGCGATGCCGACGAGCTGGGTGACGTCGGCGGCGGCCAGGCCCTTGATGCGGAATATCGACAGCGGGAGCAGCGGGTTCCTGCTGCGCTGCTCGTTGACGACGAACGCCGCCAGCAGGGCGGCGGACCCGGCGAGCTCGCCGATCGTTCGGGCCGAGCCCCAGCCCACGGCGGGCGCGCGGACCAGCGCGTAGACGAGCAGCAGGGTGCCCGCGGTGGCGAGCAGGGCGCCGAGGACATCGAAGTGGGCCAGCCGCCCGCGTCGGCGGTCGTCCGCGAGCAGGATGAAGGCGCCGGCCAGCACGACCGCGCACAGCGGGGGCTTGACCAGGAAAACCCATCGCCAGCCGGGGCCCTGGGTCAGCAGGCCGCCCAGCAGCACGCCGGCCGCGGACCCGAGGCCAGCCATGCCGCCCCAGACGCCCAGGGCCTTGTAGCGTTCCGCGCCGTCCCGGAACGTCGTGGTCAGGACCGACAGCGCGGCCGGCAGCATCATCGCGGCACCCACGCCCTGGGCCAGGCGTGCGCCTATGACCGTGCCTGAGTCCGACGCCAGCCCGCCGGCCAGCGAGGAAGCACCGAACACGAACGTCCCGGCGACCAGCACGCGGCGGCGGCCGAGCAGGTCGGCGGCCCGCCCGCCGAGCAGCATGAACCCGCCGTAGGTCAGCAGGTAGCCGCTCGGAACCCACTGCAGGTTCTGCACCGACATGTGCAGGTCGTGCCGGATGGCGGGTAGCGCGACGTTGGTGATCGACGCGTCGACGAAGTCGAGGAACGCGACGGCGCACAGCACCGCGAGCGTGAGCCTGCCGCGGGGAGTCGCCAGGAACGAGGTTTCCGCCACGGGGTGACCTCCGTGAGTCTCGTAAAGATCAGTTAGTTGGCTAACTTACATAGAAGTCTCCGAGTTGTCCATCCCTTAGCCGGCGCCTACTCTGAGTGAGATGACCGACTCAGCGATTCACGAGGCGCCCGCCGGCAAGCGCGAGCGGCTCGTGGCCGCTGCCTGCCGGGTGCTGCACGAGCGGGGGGTCGAGCGGACGACGCTCGCCGACATCGCGAAGGCGGCCGACATCCCGGTCGGGAACGTGTACTACTACTTCAAGACCAAGGACCAGCTGGTCGAGGCGGCGCTCCGGGAGCACGGCAACACCCTCAAGGCCGCGCTAGCGGCTCTGGACCGGCGCCGCACTCCGCAAGCGCGGCTGAAAGGGCTCATCCGCGTCTGGGTGGAGCAGCGTGAGCTTGCCGCCAGCTACGGCTGCCCGTTCGGGACGCTGGCCTGCGAGCTTGATAAGCGCATGAACGGCCTGGACCGCACCGCGGCCGAGGTGCTGGGCATCCTGGCCGACTGGACCGAGCAGCAGTTCCGGTCCATGGGCCGGGCCGACGCGCGCGATCTCGCCATCTCGCTGGTCGCCTCCTACCAGGGAATCTCGCTGCTCACGAACACGTTCCGCGACCCTGAGCTGATGGTCAGGGAAGGCCGCCGCCTGGAACGCTGGATAGACTCGCTCGGCTAGAGCGGCCGTCCGGCCCGCGCGGGGCGGGACGTTACGGTAGGTTTGCCGGATGCGTGAGGCCGGCGATCCGCGCCTGGGATCCGCCATCGGCGGGTGACGATACCGCGCCGAGGATCCGCCATCGGCGGGGTGACGATAAGGGGCCCTAGTGAACCGCGTCTTGATGGCATTGGCCGGGGGACTTGCCCTGTCGGCCGCGGCATGCTCGTCGCCGCCCGCGCCGCCTGTGCCGCCGCCCACGAGCCCGCCGACCGCCCGCTCCTCGCCCGCGCCGGCCTCGCGGGGGCCAGCTGCCGCCGCCTGGCAGGGGCAGTTCACCGGTTACGACGATTCCGCCTGGCGGAGCGCGTGGGGCTACCTGGACCAGGGCAGCTTCGGGCAGGCTCAGCTCAGCACGGTCCGCAACGCCGTCGCGCCCGGTGGCGGCCTGGCGCTGCGGGTTCTGTACGGGCAGGGCTCGTCGGCCAATTCGTGCGGTGACTGCGCGAATCCCGGCGGCGCGCAGTTCTACACCTCGCTCGCCGCCATGGGGAAGGCCCGTCTGGCCCGGGCGCCGGTGCTGTACCTCCGCTACTACCTCAGGTTCCCGGCCGGATTTGACTTCGGCAAGGGCGGGAAGCTGCCGGGCCTGTACGGCGGCCCGATCGGCGCGGAGAGCGGCGGGCATCACGGCGCCGGGTTCAGCACCCGGTACATGTGGCGTGACCACGAAGTGACGGGCAGCGTGAGCGGCTGCTCCCGGTCCGCGCCGTGCGCGGAGGTCTACCTGTACTCCCCGCAGTCCTCGCATGGGTTCGGCCAGGACTTCGGCGGCCAGTGGCAGTGGCAGGGTGACGGCCGCTGGCACATGGTCGAGCAGCGGGTGAACCGCACTACCGGGGACATCACCGTCTGGTACGACGGCAGCCAGGTGCTGAACGAGCCGGGTGTGCTGGGCGACTCGGCCGGCATCCCGTTCGCAGGCATCATGTTCTCCACCTTCTTCGGCGGGCACGACACCTCATGGGGCCCGTCGCAGTCCGAGTACGCCTATTTCGCCGACTTCGCCGTGGGTACCCGCTACATCGGGACGCATTAGCACCTCGCTCAGGTGCCGGTAGTCAGGTAGGCGATGTCGACCTCCCACTTCGCCGGCGGCGTCGCACTCATCGCTGACCGCACCGCAAGTCAGCTTGCCGGGCTGGCAAACTGGCGGGGATGGACGATGACCTCGGTGCCGTGCTCGCCACGGTCGGCCCGCGGCTTCGGGCGCTGCGGCGGCAGCGGGACACCACGCTGGCGGCGCTGGCCGAGGCGACCGGGATCTCGGTGAGCACCCTGTCGCGCCTGGAGAGCGGTCAGCGCCGGCCGACGCTGGAGCTGCTGCTGCCGCTGGCCCGGGCGCACGGCGTGCCGATCGACGAGCTGGTCGGCGCACCGCCGACAGGAGACCCGCGGGTGCACATGCGCCCGGTCAGCCGGCACGGCATGACCCTGATACCGCTCACCCGGCGGCCCGGCGGTGTCCAGGCCTACAAGCTGATCATCCCGGTCCGCCGCGAGAGCCCAGAGCCGCAGACCCACGAGGGCTACGAGTGGCTCTACGTCCTCGACGGCCAGCTCCGGCTGGTGCTCGGCGATCAGGACCTGGTCCTGCGCCCCGGGGAGGCGGCCGAGTTCGACACGCGGGTGCCGCACTGGTTCGGCAGCGCCGGCGGCCGGCCGGTCGAGCTGCTGAGCCTCTTCGGACGGCAGGGCGAGCGCGCCCATCTCCGCGCGCGGCCCCGCCGCCAGGACCGGTAAGCCCGCCAGGCGATCGCGCCGCGCCGCGCGGCCTATTAGCGTTGGGGCCCAAGGCAGAAAGGGGCCGACGGTGGCAGATCAGGTACCCCCGCGGGCGCTGCAGCTGCGCTCGCTGGTCACGGCGTCGCAGACGGTGGAGCTGTCGCTCGAGGATGTCGAGGTCCCCGCGCCCGAGCCGCGCCAGGTCATCGTGCGCGTGGAGGCGGCGCCCATCAACCCGTCCGACCTCGGGCTGCTGCTCGCGGGCGCCGACATGACCCAGGCCACCGCCGCGGGTACGGCCGACCGGCCCGTGGTCAGCGCGCCGCTCCCGGCGGCGGCCGCGCGCGCGGCCGCGGTCAGGGTCGGGCAGTCCCTGCCGGTCGGCAACGAGGGCGCGGGCACCGTGGTCGCCGCGGGCGCGTCAGACGCCGCCCAGGCTCTGCTCGGCAAGGTGGTCGCCCTGGTCGGCGGCGCCATGTACGCGCAGTACCGGTGCATCGACGTCGCCGCGTGCCTGGAGCTGCCCGCCGGGGCCCTGGCCGCGGACGGGGCGGCGGCGTTCGTCAACCCGATGACCGTGCTGGGGATCGTCGAGACCATGCGGACGGAGGGCCATACCGCCCTGGTGCACACCGCCGCAGCATCCAACCTGGGCCAGATGCTCAACCGGCTCTGCATCGAGGAGCAGATCCCGCTGGTCAACATCGTGCGCTCGGTGACGCAGGCCGAGCTGCTGCGCGCCGCCGGAGCCACCTGGGTGTGCGACTTGACGTCCGGCACGTTCTTCGACGACCTCACCGAGGCGCTGCGGGCCACCAAGGCCACGCTCGCCTTCGACGCCATCGGCGGCGGCCGCCTGGTCAGCCGGATCCTCGCCGCCATGGAGGCGGCGATCAGCGCGGGCGCCGACTTCAGCCGGTACGGGTCCTCGGTACACAAGCAGGTGTACATCTACGGCGGCCTCGACCGTGGCCCGACGGAGCTGACCCGCGGCTTCGGCATGGCGTGGGGCGTCGGCGGCTGGCTGCTCACCCCGTTCCTGATCAAGGCCGGGCCGGAGAAGGTGGCCGCGATGCGGCAGCGGGTCGCCGCCGGGCTGACCACGACCTTCGCCAGCCACTTCACCGACGAGGTGTCGCTGGCCGGAGCGCTGCGTTTGGACGCCATCGCCGTCTACGGGCGCCAGGCCACCGGCCAGAAGTACCTGATCAGGCCGTCAGCTCCGGCCGGGGGATGACCGGCCGCTGCCCATCCTCCCAGGCCAGCATGGTAAGCAGGATTCAGTAAGCCGACGTGCCCTCGGTCCGAGGGCGGCGCAGCGGCAGCACGGAAGGGGACAGCAATGGCGCAGAACGTAACCGTGGTGCTGATTGATGACATCGATCAGTCGAAGGCGACCGAGACAGTCCGGTTCGGTGTGGACGGCGCCGCCTACGAGATCGACCTGTCGGCCAGGCACGCCAGTGAGCTGCGCTCGATGATCGGCCGCTATATCAAGGTGGCCCGCCGGACACAGTCAGCTCCGGCACGCGCACGGCAGAAGCCCCTATCCCGGCCCCGCACCCAGATGGACCGGGAGCAGTCCCGGCGCATCCGCTCCTGGGCCATGGAACGAGGACTGCTGGCCTCGCCGCGGGGCCGGATTCCGCAGCATGTCGCGGAAGAGTACGAGGCCACGATGCGGGTTGCCTCGGTGCCGTTCCGGTCGCCGGGCACCGCCGAGCCCGAGCCCAAGTCCAACGGGGGCACCGCCCGTAAGCCCCGCAGGCGCGCCGCTCGCGCCGCCCAGGACGATCCTGCCGTCGCCGAGAGCACCCGCGCAGCCGAGCCTGAGGTGCGTGCCGGCGAGCATGGCCTGACCGACCGCGAGCGGCAGGAGCTGCGCACCATCGCCGACACGGCCAAGCCGCGACAGAACCTGGTGGCCGGCCGGCTGCGGTCGAAGGGCCTCGTCGACCGGGACAGCGCAGGTAACTGGTGGCTGACCGACACGGGCCGGAGCGAGCTGGTCCCAGCGTGACAGACCCGATGAGCGCCGAAGTCCCCGCGGGCTTCGAGCCATCGGAACGGACCGGCCCTTTCCTCGACCTGATCGGGCCGGTCTACACCAGGACGGGGGAGCGCGGCATGCTGCTGGGCCTGCGTGCGCGGAGCGAGCACTGCAACGCGCGCGGCTTCGTTCATGGCGCGATCCTGGCCGCGCTGCTCGACGTGGTGTGCGGGCGCAACTGCCGTGCGTACCCGAACATGCTCACCGTGAGCCTGACCGTGGATTACGTCGCGTCCGCGCAGGACGGCGACTGGCTCGAGGCCAGCGCCACCGTGACCCGGGCCGGACGCCGGCTGGCCTTCGCCGACGGCAGGGTCGAGGTCGCCGGCAAGCCGGTAGCCAAGGCCAGCGCCGTGTTCGCGGTCGCCGATCCGTAACGGTCACCCCGCTGCGGCCCCGAGCCGAGCCGCGCCCCAAGGTCGGCGATGCGCGGCCGTTCCCGGTATGTGCTGGTAAGGCATACTGGGTGCGGAGCTTAACGGGCCCTAGGGGAGACTCATGGCGACGAGTCAGGTGACGGGGCAGGCGCCGGCTCACTTCAAGCGGCCGGCGCCGCTGGTCAGCCCGTTCCGGCATCCGCTGCGCTGGCTCGGCATCACGTTACTGTCCGGCATCATCGCCCTGGTGCTCGCCCATATCGGCGCGCTGGCCATTGCCGGGCTGTACTACGCGGTTTTCGAGTGGAACTCGCACGTGACCCACTGGTGGCACTCGTTCATAACGAATAGCAACCTGCGTCACGACATCCGGGATGTGGCCGAGGGCTTTTACGGCGGCGCCATCGCCCAGCAGCTGATCTGGAATGCCTTCAGGAAGCGCAGGGTGAGGTACGAGGCGAAGCCCATGAACCGGCTCGACCGGATCGAGGACGCCCTGCGTATCCCGAACCTGAGGAGTGCGAGGGAACTGTCGTTCTGGCAGATCCCGTACGCGCTGCTGCTGTGGGCTCCCGTGTACGGCTCGGTCGGCTTTTTCGTCGCCTATCTCCTCGACGGCGCCCTCGTGCATGGCATCGCAGCCCTGCACCATACAGTCACGTCGCTGGGCCCGCACGCGTCGTTGTGGCAGCGAACCAAGCAGCTCGACACGTCGAACTGGGACAAGAAGGTGATGGGTCTCGCCGCGTCATTCTTCTTCGGCCGCAGGCCGTTGCGGAAGGTATTCGACGGCGTGCAGCTGTGGTTCGCGGAGCGGCACGTCGCCAGCGGGAAGCCCATGCGCTGGTACTACCCGCCGACGTTCCGGGCCCGGTGCAACGACGTCGCCGACCGGGTGAAGGCGGGCCTGGTCACCGTGAGCGACCGGTTCGGAACCCTGCAGACGGTGCTCGTGACGGCGGCCCTCGTTCCGGCGGTGGTCTTCGCCGGCCTCGGGTACTACGTGCTGGCCTTCATTGCCACCAAGTCTTCCCGCACCTAGCTGAGGTCGGTCGGCTCGTCGAGCGGCGTAACGAATCGGCCCCAGTTAGGCGCTCTTCGCAGCGGGCGAGGATGTCCGATGGCCCAGTAGGGCGGTGGCCTACGGTAAGCATGGGACGGTCATTTGAACGGCCGGTGAATGCGGGAGCAGCCGACGGCATGAAGCGGGAGTCATCGTGGGGAACGGGACAGGACGGCGAACAGTCGCGCTCACGGCCGCTCTGGCCGCCGTCGCCGCGCTGGCCGCCGCCTGCAGCGGGGCGGCGGCCAAGCCCACGGTCCACCCCGAGGCGGCGCCGCTGCTTCCGGCGCCGACCGCGCCGCCGGTCGGGCCCCACGGCGGCGTGGACCTCGACGTGCTCGTGGTGACCGACGGCACGCCGCCCGTGGAGTCCATCCGTCAGGAGCTGAGCACCGAGGGCATGCCGACGACGGTCGTCAGCCTCAAGCACCCGGCCAGGCAGCAGATCACCAGGGCGTTCCTGGCCCGCACGCTTCCCGGCGGCGGGGAGGGCGGGAACTTCGACGGGGTCGTGCTGCCCGGTCCCGGCCCCGCCGGGCTGTCCGCGGCCGAGGACGCCGCGCTGATCTGGTACGAGCAGAGGTTCCACGTGCGCGAGGTGGACGCCTACTCGCCGCCGATGCCCGACATGGGGATGATCTCGCCGCCGGCCTACAGCGGGCTGCTCACCGGGATCATGGGCGTGACCACGGCCGGTGCGACCGCGGGGTTCGGGTACCTCAGGGGGTCGTTCCCGTTCAGCGGCGGGCTGGCCGGCCCCGCGCCGTTCGGCTACCTTGCCCAGCCGGAGCCGGGCGCGGGCGCCACGCCGCTGATCACCTCCACGATTCCGCACTCGTCCGGCGGCGCCACGCTCGTGTGGCAGTACGACCAGGGCGGGCGCCAGCAGCTCGGGATCGGCTTCGGCTACACCTACTTCCAGGCGCAGTTCCACTACCTGGGGCACGGCATCGTGTCCTGGCTCACCCGCGGCGTGAACCTCGGCAACTGGCGCAACTACCTTGACATCGCCTACGACGACATGTTCCTCGGCGACGCGCAATGGAGCATCAGGTACCACTGCACGCCCGGGGTCAACTGCCCGAACGGCACGCCGATGACGCCAGGGATCCGGATGGTCCCGGCCGACGTGACCTATCTCGTGCAGTGGGAGAAGCAGAGCCACTTCACGGTCGAGTTCCTGTACAACGGCGGGGCGTCCGCCCGGTTCGCGGTGCACGGGGTCGACGCGCTGCTGGTCGCGACCCGGCCGGTGGCCAAGGACTTCTACTGGGTCAACCACACCTGGACCCACGCCTGGATGGGCTGTGTGCAGGACTTCTCGGTCACGCCCTGGCGGTGCGTAACCTCCGGCGCGCACCTGGCGTGGGCGGTCGGCACTGGCTTCGTCAACACCCAGTTCCTCCAGAACTTCGCCTGGGCCGGGCAGAACCGGATCCCCGTCGAGCGGGATGCGGTCGCCCCGGGCGAGTACACGGGGCTGCGGATACTGCCCCAGCAGCCGGCGGACAACCCCAACATGGACGCGGCGATGGGACCTGACCACATCCGGTGGGTGGCCATGGACGCCTCGCGCGAGCCGAACATGCGCCCGGTCGGCGCGGCCCTCGGAGTGCCCCGGCATCCCATCGACGTGGGCGAGGACGTCGACACCGCCGCCGAGGAGGTCAGCGAGTTCAACTGGTACAACGACTCCAAGGCCGCCGGGGGCAGCGGGATCTGCCAGGGCAGCAAGGTCACCCGGTGCCTCAAGCCGCTGAGCCTCAAGACCGGCTGGACCTCGTACATCCTCCCGGGCCAGGTCCAGATCGCCTACCGCGCGCTGATCAGCAACGACGCGCGGCCGTTCTTCATGCACCAGTCCAACCTGACCGGGGACCGGCTCGGCTACCCGGTGATGGACGGCATCCTCTCCGCGTACCGCGCCGTCTACGGTCCCAGCGCCCCGATCGAGAATCTCCCGATGGACCAGGACGGGGCGGTCCTGCGCAACCAGCAGCTGTGGGCCAAGGCGCTGCGCGCGGGCACGGTCACCGCCTGGGTGCAGGGCCACACGGTCACCGTCTCCGGCCCGCCTGGCACCCCGGTGCCGGTCACGGTCCCGGCGGGATCCACGGTGGGATCGCGAGCCTTCGGCAGCCCGTACGCGGACGAGCTCTCGGACTTCGTCACGCTCGGCTCGCAGCCGCTGAAGATCGACCTCGGCTCGGACCCCTACTGACGTCTGCGGGCTCACTCGAGGCGATCCCGGCAAGAGGACACGCCACAATTCTTTGTAACGCCACTGCGCTGGCCGGCTTCGGAGACGCCCGGCCGCCGGCGCGCTGCGAAGCCCGGCGTGGCCGGTCGCGGCCGGGGTTCCCACCCGACTCGATTGTATGTTTGAATACTGTCATCCAGACCGCGACCATCCCGATCTGGGGGACGATATGCTGACCGCCTTAGCCTCGGGTGCCAGTCATCCCGCGGTCGCGGGCGTGCTGGGGCTCGGGGCCGCCGGGCTCGCGGGCGCCGTGGTGGCGATGGCCTGGAGCGTGCACGCGCGCCAGATCCGGGTGGCCGAGCAACTGGCCCGCCGCCAGTTCATGGTGACCGCGGACGCCGACATGGCGGGCAGCGCGAACGGGAACGGCCATCACGCCGAGGAGGCGAGAGGGGCCAACGGCGCGGGCCCCGCGCCGGTGATCATCGAAGGGCCGGACACCGTGGTCACCGGCGAGCAGGTCCGCTACCGCGTCCGGCGCAGCGGCGACCGCAAGGTCGTGTCGTGGGCGGCCGGCGGGGGCTCGGTCGCGCAGTCTCCCGACCCCGCGCATCCCGGGGAACTGCTCCTGATCGCCGACCAGCCGGGCGACCTGATGGTGAGCGTGCGGGTGCGCGAGGGGATCGCGGAACGCCGCGGAACCAAGGCGGTCACCGCCGTGCCGGACATGACGCCCCCGCCGGCACCCACGATGCGCGCGCTGCTGAACTGGTGGGGACTGGTCGTCGTCGCGATCCTGATCATCGGGTTCGCCGCGGCCCTCGACGCGCTGGGCAGCCTGAGCTCCGCCGACTTCATCGCGCTGGTCGCCCCGCTGGCCGCCCTGCTCGGCGTCCTGGCCGTCACGCGCGGCACGGGCGACCCCGTCGGCCGCCCGGGACCGCGGCCGGACTGACCCGCCGCGTTCGTCGGTCAGAACCAGCTGGCGGGTTCTGATGCCCGGTGCCCGGCGGTGGTGGCGGCGGGGCGGGCGCCGGATGATGCTAGTAGGGTGCGCGGATTCGAGCTGCCCCGGAGCCTGGCCTGCCCGGCAGCCGGGGACGGGAACGGAGACCCGGCGTGGCCCCGGTGGATCGCCGGGCTGCCCGGCATCGTGGACGAGCTGGCCCGCCGGTGGTCGCTGCGGGTGGGGCGGCCGTTCCAGCCGGGCGGGTCCGCATCGTGGGTCGCGCGCGCCCGCACCAGCGGAGGCGAGCGCGTGGTGCTGAAGGTCGGCTTCCGGCATGACGAGGCGCTGGACGAGGCCGGCGGCCTGCGCGCCTGGGACGGCCGCGGCACGGTACGGCTGCTCGACTCCTGCCTGACCGGCACGGCGATCGCGCTGCTGCTGGAGGCCTGTGAGCCCGGCACCCCGCTGTCCCGGGCCCGGCCCGAGCTCGAGCAGGACGTCATCGTCGCCGGCCTGCTCCGGCGGATGTGGATCAATCCTCCCGCCGGGCTCGCGTTCCGCCCGCTGCAGGCCATGTGCGACCAGTGGGCCGTCCAGTTCGAGGATGACTACGCCGCGGCCCGGGCCCGGGGCGAAGACCAGCTCGACCCCGGCCTGGCCAAGGCGGGCATCGAGTTGTTCCGGCAGCTACCCCGCACGGCCGGGCGCGCGGTGCTGCTGAGCACCGATCTGCATCACGAGAACGTGCTGGCCGCCGCCCGCGAGCCCTGGCTGGCCATCGACCCCAAGCCCTACATCGGCGACCCCGCCTACGACCCGGTCCAGCACATGCTCAACTTCCCCGGCCGGCTCGCCGCCGACCCCGCTGGCTTCGCCCGCCGCATGGCCGGGCTGGCCGGACTGGACCCCGACCGGGTACGGCACTGGCTGTTCGCCCGCTGCGTCCAGGAGTCGGTCGGCGAGCCGGAGCTGCGGCCCGTGGCCGTCAGGCTCGCCCCCTGAAGTGGCACGCCCAGGCCCGATCAGCGTTGCGGCGCAGGCCGGTCACGGTGAGCAGCGCCGCGGGCGGGGCGGCGGGCGCGGCGCTGGGCTGGGCGGCGATCTCCGGATACCCTTCAGGACAGGCTGACGACGGCGACGTAGTACTACGCAATCGTAGTTGGTCGTGGGTTCTCGACACGTATTTCCCTGGAGGCCGCGTGGCAGAGCAGGGCAGGCCGGTGGCCGGGCTCGGGCCGCTGGAGGCCGAGGTGATGGGGGTGCTGTGGCGGACCGGCCGGCCGCTGCCGGTCCGCGAGGTGGCCGCGGCCCTGAACGCCGGGCGAACCGCGGCGCTCGCCTACACCACCGTGATGACCGTGATGTCGCGGCTGGCGGGCAAGGGGATCCTGGCCAGGTCCCGCGCCGGGCGCCGGTTCGTCTACGCGCCCGTGGCCGCCGACGCCGCAGAGATCGCCGTGCGCGGGGTGCTCGAGGAGTTCGGTGACGCGGCCCTGGCCAGGTTCGTGCAGCGGGCGGAGCTGGACCCGGCGCTGCGCGAGCGGCTGCGGCGGCTGACGGAGCAGCAATGAGCCCGCTGGCCGCGATGGGCCGGCTGGCAGGCCGCGCGGGCGGCGCGGCGCGCTCGCTGCTGCCGGGCGTGGCCGTGGCGGCCCACGCCGCCCTGGCGGTGCTGGCCGCTGACGAGTTCGCGGCCTTCGGCTGGCCGCTGCCGACCAGGTTTGACACCGTCAACGTGACCGTCGTGCTGGCTACCGCGACCATCGGGCTGGTCGCGGTGCTGCAGGTGGCACGCCGGGCGTGCGCGGGTTCCGTGGCGCTGCGCGCGTTGCTGCGTTCCGGCCGGCCGCTGCCGTCTGTCATTCATAACGCCTCCGCCGAGCTTGGCCTGGACGACCGGGTCGACGTGGTCGCCGCCCGGGAGCCGTTCGCGATCACCTACGCGCTGGTGCGGCCCCGGATCCTGGTCAGCACCGCCCTGGCCGCCGCGCTGACGCCGGCCGAGATCACCGCGGTGCTGGCGCACGAGCGGGAGCACCTGCGGCGCCGGGACCCGCTGCGGCTGCTGGCCACCCGTCTCCTCTGCGGCTGGTACTGGTACCTGCCCGCCGCCCGGTGGCTGGGCCACCGCAGCGCGCTGCGCCGCGAGCTGGCCGCCGACCGCTCCGCCGTCGGGTCAGCCGGACCCGGCGTGCTCGCCGGCGCTCGGCTCAAGCTCGCCGCCCTGC
>DASYXX010000169.1:0-6913 GCA_035934395.1 Streptosporangiaceae bacterium | reverse complement strand
CGGGCGGCTTCGGCCAGCGGCAGCCCGGCCGCGAGCCCGGCGGCGAGCGCAGCCGAGTGCGTGCAGCCGGCCCCGTGCGTCGCGGCCACCCGGTGGCGGGCGACCGGGATGGGCAGGTGAGCCGATCCGTCGAAGAGGTGGTCGACCGGGTCGGTGCCGTGCCCCCCGGTGATCAGGACCGCGGCGGCGCCCATCGCGGCCAGGCGCTCGGCCAGCTTGGCGCGGTCCTCGGTCACGGTCCGGCTGAGCGCCTGCGCTTCGGGCAGGTTGGGCGTTATCACGGTGGCCAGCGGGAACAGCCGCGCGACCAGGGTTTCGACGGCGTCCTCGCGCAGGAGCCGGCTGCCCGAGCTGGCGACCATGACCGGATCGACGACCAGCGGCAGGCTCCGCGGGGCCAGCGCGTCGGCCACGGCCTCGATCAGCGGCGCCGAGAACAGCATGCCGGTCTTCGCGGCGTCGGCCCCGATGTCGTCGAGCACCGCGTCGATCTGCGCCCGCACGAACGCGGGGGGCAGCTCGTGGATGGCGGTGACGCCCAGGGTGTTCTGCGCGGTCAGCGCGACGATCGCGGTCATGCCGTGCGCGCCGCAGCGGGCAAACGCCTTGATGTCGGCCTGGATGCCCGCGGCGCCGCCGGAGTCGGACGACGCGATAGACAGGACCCGCGGAACGCTCACGCCGGGCCCTCCGGCAGCCCGGCCAGGGGGCTCGACGCCTGGGCGTGCCAGCGGCGGGGGATGCGCCCGGCGGCCCGGGCGGCGTGCCCGGCGGCCACGGCCAGCCGCATGGCGTGGGCCATCCGCTCCGGGTCGGCCGCGCGGGTGATGGCCGACGCGACGAGCACGGCGTCACATCCCAGCTCCATGGCGAACGCCGCGTCGCTGGCTGTCCCGATGCCGGCGTCGAGGATCACCGGGACGCCCGCCCGCTCCACGATCATCGCGATGTTGTGCGGGTTGCGCACCCCCAGGCCGGACCCGATCGGGGCACCGAGCGGCATGATCGCCGCGCAGCCTGCCTGCTCCAGCTGCCGGGCAAGGACCGGGTCATCGCTGGCGTACGGCAGGACCACGAACCCGTCATCGACCAGGAGCCTGGCCGCTTCGAGCAGCTCCACGGGGTCGGGCAGCAAGGTGTGGTCGTCGGCCACCACCTCCAGCTTCACCCAGTCGGTGCCGAGCGCCTCGCGCCCGAGCCGTGCGGTAAACAGCGCCTCGCTCGCGGTATGGCAGCCCGCGGTGTTCGGCACGACGTGCACACCCGCCTCCCGCAGCGTGCCGAGCAAAGAGCCCGCCCCCGCTGGCCCGGCGCGCCGCATGGCCACCGTGGACAAAGCGGTGGCGGAGGCGGCAAGCACCCGCCTCAGCACCTCCAGGCTCTGCACTCCTCCGGTGCCGACGATGAGCCGGGAACTCAGGGTACGCCCGGCGAGCACCCATGGCTCCCCGGCCAGGCCGGCCGCGGGGGCACCGGCCAGCGTGGCCGTCGTCCCGTTCCGGAAACCTGTACCGGTCACCTCATCCTCCCTGGACAGCGGTGACGACTTCAACGCGGTCACCGTCGCGCACCAGCGTGGCGGGCCAGCAGCGGCGCGGCACGACCTCGCCGTTGACCGCGGCCGCGACACCGGCGGCCAGTTCGGTGACCGTCGCGACCACCTGGCCCACCGTGGTGCCCGCAGAAACCTCGCGAGGCTGTCCGTTGACGGTCACCCAGGCGGTCACCGGGACCTCACCACGGCCATGAACCGCTGCGGCGAGAACGGCTCCCATTCCTCCGCCGGCCGCCGCCCGGCGAGGCAGGCAACGGCGGCATCGGCGGTCGCCGCCGAGAGCAAGATGCCGTTGCGGTAATGCCCGGTGGCCACCAGCAGCCCGCCGAGGCCGGCCGTGCCCACGATCGGCCCATTGTCGAGGGTTCCCGGCCGCAGGCCGACGCAGGCCTGGGCCAGGCTCAGCTCGCTGGTGACCGGCAGCACGCTCATGGCGTCGTGCAGCAGGTCGTGCACGGCTCCCGCGGTCACGGTCAGGTCGTGCCCGCGCTCCTCGGACGTCGCGCCCACGATCATTTCGCCGTCGGCCCGGGGTACCACATACACGTCTCTCCCGCGCACCGTCGCGCGCACCGTGTGGCTGATGACCGGCGGCATCCCCGCGGGCATGCGCAGGCGCAGCAACTGGCCCTTGACCGGCCGGACCGCGGCCTGCAGCGCATCCGGCAGCCCGGCCACCCCGCCCGACCAGCACCCGGCGGCGACGACCACCGCAGCGCCATCCACGGTGTCGATCCCGCTGCCGCCAGCCAGCCGCACCCCGCAGGCCCTTCCATCGCGGGCGCGCACCGCCACCACCCGGTCCCGCACGGCCCGCACGCCCGCAGCCCGCATCGCCGCGCGCAGCGCGGCGGCATACCGCCGGCTGTCGACCGACCAGTCGCCCGCGCACAGCACGCCGCCGCGCACGCCCGGCGCGAGGAAGGGCTCCAGCCTGCGACAGGCCCGGCTGTCCAGCTCGTCGGCGTCCAGCCCCACCGACCGGCGGAAGGCCGTCAGCCGCGCCAGCGCGGCATGGTCGCCGGGGTCATAGGCCACGGCCAGGGTGCCCTCGCGGCGCAAGCCGACACGATGGCCGGTCACTTCTTCAAGCTCGGCCGCGAACCCGGGGAACCGCCGCAGCGCCAGCAGGCTCAGCCGGAGCAGCGCGTCCTCGCCGAACAGGCTCTCCGAGACCGGCGCCAGCATCCCCGCGGCCACCAGCGATGCGGCCTCGCCGCACTCGGGATCCACGACGACGACGTCGAGCCCGGCCGCTGCGGCCCGCCAGGCGATCGCGGTCCCGATGACACCGCCGCCTGCGACCACGACGTCCGCGGTCATGGCCACCTGCGCTCCCTTCGCCGGTATTACCCGGATCAGGTACGACGGTCGGAGGCGGCCAGCCTCCCTCTCAGCCTCTGCCTGAGGCTCCCGTGGTCGGAACGTGCCGACTAAGTCAGTATACGCCCGCGGTGTTCCGGCAGCCGGCGGTGGTTGGATGGCGCTGTGACGCCACGCCCCGCGCAGCCAGCCTCAGGTCACCCGCACGAGCCGGCGACGGCCCGGCCGGCCGGGGCGGTCCCGGCCGACGTGCGGGCGCGGCTGGCGGCCGCGCGGCTTTACCTGTGCACCGGCGCGCGGCGGTCAGCCGGCGACCTGGCCCAGTTCCTCGACGCGGTTCTCGGCGCCGGCGTCGACATCGTGCAGCTGCGCGAAAAAGGACTCGAAGCACGTGAGGAACTCGACCTGCTCGAGGTGTTCGCCGGCGCATGCCGGCGGCACGGTCGCCTGCTAGCGGTCAACGACCGCGCCGACGTGGCCCTCGCGGCCCGCTCCGACGTGCTCCACCTGGGCCAGGACGATCTGCCGGTCACGGTCGCGCGGCGCATCCTGGGCCCGCACCCGCTGATCGGCCGCAGCAGTCACACTCCCGCCCAGGCCGACGCAGCAGCCAGCGAACCGGGGGTGGACTATTTCTGCGCAGGGCCGGTGTGGGCGACACCGACCAAGCCCGGACGCCCGGCAACCGGACTTGGGCTGCTGGCCCACGTGGCACGACAGCGCCCAGCCCGTCCCTGGTTCGCGATCGGCGGCATCACCCTCGCCCGGCTCGATGACGTCCTCGCCGCGGGAGCCACCCGGGTGGTCGTGGTGCGGGCCCTCACCCAAGCCGATGACCCCGCGGCCGCGGCGCGCGCCCTCACCCGGCGCCTGCGAAAAGCAGGATAGGTTCGTCAACCCCCAGCCAGCCATCGCGGTGGCCCACCCAGAAGCCGCGCACCTGGATGGCTTGAACCAGCTCTTCCGTGCCACTCGGCCGACCGGGACCTGCCATCGACGGTCAGCGCAATCGGCTTTGCGTTCGGCACAGTCGCCACCCGCGCGGAATCGGCGATCCGGCAGCACGCCGGGCCAAGATTGGATCACCCTCTGTGACTAGAGATGGTCCGCGCCCCGTGCGCAAGTATCCGATCTGCGCGGCGGCGCAGGGGTGGTTGGCTGCCAGCATCGGCGTACGTAACAGGTCGATCTGCTTGAGGCTGGCCGGGTCCTATCCGGCGTGCGCAAGCCCGCCGGTCATGCGAAGCGATCTCTGTGATCGCTAGCTCGGCGAAGTAGCCGGCCTGCGCCGGCGATGCCCACGAGGGCGTCAGTCACCGGTGACGCCATCAATCCGCTCCCGGATGAGGTCGGCGTGGCCGTTGTGGCGCGCGTACTGCAAGCTCACGCCCGCTGCAGAGTCGACCCGCGTCAGGCGGGTCGTGACGCTCGGGGTTCCCTGGTCGCTGAAGTTGCTCCAGCCGCTGCTGGTGCGCGCGTTTCGGGTCGAGCGCGGAAGCACCTTGCTTGGGCTCAAGGCCTACGCCGACAAGCTGCCCTAGCCCATAACCGAGGGAGGCGGCCTTGCGCCTCGCCGTTGTGTATTGCCATCTTCGCCCAGCGATGGCTCGGGTGCCTGACCTCGACAGAGGTGGCTTGTGGGATCCGGGGCTGGCCTGTCCGGGGGAGCGAGCTACTAGATGATCTCCGCGGTGACGGCGCTGGATTCGGCGTTGGCCTCCGTGAGAGGGACCGCGGCCGGCGCCTGCGCGGCACCGTGCGGGTGTCGGCTGGCCGCCGCGACCGTCACGGCTGCTTCCAGCGCGATGCCGGCGTGCTCGCGGCTCATCGCGCGACCGTTGACGAGCCAGCGGCCATCTGGCTGCTGCTCGGCTACGGCTATGCATGGCCCGCCGGGCTCAAGGTGCGCCGTGAGGCGACGGCCATCGCTGGATGGCCTGATCATGACGCCAGCGTAGCTCTGCCGGGCCGCCGAAGCCGCCGCAACTCGCGGCGTGCGGGTAGCGACGCGGACGACCAAACCTTCGGAGGCTAGTGGGCGGGGCGGTCACGCCAGCATGGTCGCCCAGCAGCTGGGCGATGGGGAGGTTCACTGTCGTGGATCCTGCGGGGCCGGGCAGCGGCGCCGATCACGACCGGACGCGGTCCGCGGAGGACGTCCGCGAGTAGGCGCAGCGGATGCGCTCGCTTTCCGTCGAACAGGTAATCGCGGATGTCGTGTTCAGCCTGCTCAATGCCGACCAGGTCAAACTGGGGCGGCGAGACGCCCGGTTGCGGATCGGCTTGGGCACCGTGGCGCACCAGCACGCGCGTCCCTATCTGCCGGACGGGATCACCTGGCAGATCGACCAGGTGCTGGGACAGCTGCGGCTGGGTCAGGTGAGCGCAGAGGGCCGCGCGAGCCGGCGAGGCGAGCCGGAGGAGAACGACCTAGACCGGGTACCGCGCTGCACTGCGGTCAGGCGTGCGTGACGACCAGCTCGTGCTCGGACTTGGCGTCACCGATGTGCGCGCGGCGGGAGAGCGCGTGATGGTGGCTTTCTCCGATGGCACTTCGGCCTCGTATCAGCTGGTCGTCGGCGCAGATGGGGTCCACTCGGTGGTTCCGGCGTCGGTGGCTGGACCAGGAGTCGAAAAGTACGGCGGAGCTTGCTTTTGGCGTACGACCTTGCCTGAAGAGATCGTCACCCGGCGTACGGGCTTCATTCGCGACGGCCTGACCGTCGGCCTCAGCCCACTAGTGCGTAACCGCTCGCACGCGTTCTTCCAGATGCGCGCCGACCAAGCCCCTCATGACCCCATCGAAGGACGCGCAGACCGAGTCCGCCAGCGCTATCAGGGCATGGGACCAGTCGTCGCAAGGGCGCTCGGCCCGCTTCCCGGTGACAAGGACATCCACTTCGGTGTCCTGGAGTGAGTCGAACCACCGACATGGGGAGCTGGCCGCGTCGTTCTCATTGGTGACTGCGCCCACTCCATGGCACCACCCCTTGCACTCGGCGGCGCGATGGCCATCGAGGACGCCATCGTGCTCGCAGATGAACTCGCCAACGCCGGCGACATTGACATCGCCATCCCAAGATTCATTGCCCGCCGACAACCACGGATCGCCTTCGTCCAAGAACGCACGCGCATCACGTGGGCTCGCGGCCGAGGCGAACAAACGCCTGGTGAGCCGACGGACGGCGAGGCCTTCAAACGACGCAACTTCCCCCCGCTCCTTCAGGACCCCCTGAGACGCAACAGTTGCACTGCTCCCGGCTGGACGGTAGCAATCCGGCCTGCACGCTGCCCGGGGCTGACTGGCGCTGTGCAGTCTGAAACCCGAACATATGATCTGCTCTGATACGTTCCTTGCTGCGGGATCAACCCCCCGATCTTGAGGGATCTTCGGGTCGGAGTTAGCGTGCGGCAGTAACCGGTCGTGGTGGCGCGATCGCAGGTCATCGATGCGTCGCCAGAGCGCGTGTGGTCGCTGCTGGGCAGCCCGGAGGCCTGGTCGCTTCGCCCGGCCATGTTCGCGTTCGACGTCACTGCACCGCCGGGCAGTCTGCTGCGCATCATGCTTGGCCGGGGCCGTGCGGGTCCGATCTGCGTGCTGTATGAAATAGCCGAGGAGGTACCGGGCAAGGCGATCTCCCCGCATACGCCGGCCACGCTGCCGCCCGGGCGGGAGCGTGTGTTGCTGTCGGCCGCGCCGCAGGGGCATGGCACGCGGGCAACGATCACGGCCAGACGGCCTTGACAATTAACTTAGGCGCCGCTGACCGCCACCACGCCGCTGATAGTGCCGAGCAGCGCCAGCCGGCCGGACAGCGACGGCGAGGCCAGCGGCGCACGGGGCGAGCAGGCCGCGCGCAGTCCTGGTCCCATGCCCGCGTCGGGCCACGGGCTGCGGCCCTCGATGACCGCACTCAGATTGCCGAGCCAGATCTCAAGCTGCACCTGCCAGTAAGCCTTGAGGTCGCCCTTCGAGCTGCCGCGCGCGACCAGGGTGCTGGCCGTGATCGTTGCCCGGGTGCCGTGCCCCTGCGG
>DASYXX010000128.1:0-17002 GCA_035934395.1 Streptosporangiaceae bacterium | reverse complement strand
GTGGAGTCCATCTTGTCGAGTATGTAGTTCGTCGTTCCGTTGACGATCCCGAGCACGCGGCGCACCGCGTCGCCCGCCAGCGACTCGCGCAGCGGCCGGAGCAGCGGGATCGCCCCGGCCACCGAGGCCTCGTAGAACAGGTCGGCGCCGTGCTGGCGCGCCGCGGCGTGCATCGCCGCGCCGTCGGCGCCGAGCAGCGCCTTGTTCGCGGTCACCACGGACTTGCCGGTCTCCATGGCGGCGAGCAGCAGCGAGCGGGCCGGCTCGATGCCGCCGATCATCTCGACCACGATGTCGACGTCGGGGCGGGTCACCAGGCCCATGGCGTCGGTCGTGACCAGCCCGGGCGGCACCCCTGCGGCGCGCGCCCGCCCGCCCGGATCCCGCACCGCCACGCCCGCCACCCGCAGCGGCGCGCCGACCCGCATCGCGAGGTCGCCGGCCTGCTCGCCGAGCAGCCGGAACACCTGCGAGCCCACCGCGCCGCAGCCCAGCAGCGCCACGCGCAGCGGCTCGCGATCAGCGCTTGCTCCCATCGAGGTCCCTCCCGCCGCGAAGCTCGTCGGTCACTCCGCGTCCCGATAAGGCTATCTACCGGCGGGATTGCGGGTTACCGCAATCTCAGGGCACCGGCCGAGGGCTGGGCCTCCAGGAAGCCCGGCCGCGGCCAGCCCCGGCGGGCGAACGCGTCGCAGACGCCGGCCCTGACGTCCGGGCTGGTCCGCGCCCGGGCGAGCGCGATGATCGACCCGCCGAACCCGCCGCCGGTCATCCGCGCGCCGAGCGCTCCGGCCGCGACGGCCGCATCGACCGCGGCGTCGGCCTCCGGCCACGAGACCTCGAAGTCATAACGCAGCGACCGGTGCGAGGCGGACAGCAGCGGGCCGCAGCCGGCGATGTCCCCCGCGCGCAGCAGGGCGACCGCGGCCAGGACGCGGCCGTTCTCGGTGATCACGTGGCGGGCCCGGCGCCTGAGCACCGGGTCGGCGATCGCGTCGAGGGCCCCTGGGTCGTCCGTTACGTCTCTCAGGGACCCGACGCCGAGGGCTCGGGCGGCCTCCTCGCAGGCGCGGCGCCGGGTGGCGTAACGCCCGTCGGCCAGGGCGTGCCGCACGCGCGTGTCGATGACCAGCAGGACCAGTCCCGCCGCGGGAAGATCGAACGGCACGTCGCTGGTCTCACCGCTCTGGCAGTCGAGCAGCAGGGCGTGACCGGCCCGGCACAGCAGGGAGGCGGACTGGTCCATGATCCCCGTCGGGATCCCGGCGAACTCGTTCTCCGCGCGCCGGGCGATCGCGGCGAGCCGGGGCCGGGGCACGCTCAGCCCGTGCAGCTCGGTCAGGGCCAGGGCGGTCGCGCACTCCAGGGCGGCGGACGACGACAGCGCGGCGCCGCGCTCGAGGTCGGCGTCGATCGCGACGCTGGTGCCGCCGGGGGGCAGGCCGGCCGCGGCGAGCGCCCACGCCGCCCCGGCCGGGTACGCCGCCCAGCCGGCGACCGACCCCGGGACGAGCGTTCGCAGCGGCACGGCGGCCGGCTCGCCGGGGGCCTGCCGGGAGCGCAGCTCGAGCATCCCGTCGTCGCGGCGCGACGCGGCCGCCCTGACGCCCTGGCCGAGCGCGAACGGGAGCACGAAGCCCTCGTTGTAGTCGGTGTGCTCGCCGATCAGGTTCACCCGACCGGGGGCGTGCCAGATACCCTCGGGCCGCGCGCCGTAGCACTCGGCGAACCAGTCAGCCGCCTGGTCTGCCAGACCAGGCCCGGCTGCTACCTCACCCCCCACGCCCGCCCGCACCTTCTAGCCCCGGTCGTGAGCTGGGTGAACGTCCAGGCATCCGCGACCATCGCGCGCAGGTCGTGTTCCGGGCGCCAGCCGAGCGCGGCCGTTATCGCCTGCGACGAGGCGACCAGCACGGCCGGGTCACCCGGCCGCCTGGGCGCGACCTGGGCCGCGATGTCCTGCCCGGTCAGCTCGCGGCACGCGGCGAGCACCTGGCGGTTGGAGTAACCGGTCCCGCTGCCCAGGTTGTAGACCGTGTGCGAGCCGGGAGCGCAGGCGTCCATGGCCAGCAGGTGCGCCCGGGCCAGGTCGGATACGTGGATGTAGTCCCTGATGCAGGTCCCGTCCGGCGTCGGGTAGTCGTCGCCGAACAGCCGGAATCCGACGCTCGTTTCCTCCGCCCCACCGCCCATCGCCGCGGCGAGGACCGTGGGGATCAGGTGCGTCTCGGGGGAATGGCGCTCGCCGCGCCAGGTTCCCGCGGCGTCCGCGTGCGCGCCGGCGACGTTGAAGTAGCGCAGGCTCACCGCGCCGATCCCGTGCATCCGGGCGTGCTCGGCGAGCGCCGTGTCCACGGCGACCTTCGAGGCGCCGTAGGGGCTGGTCGGCCGCAGCGGGTCGGTCTCGGTGATCGGGATGTGCTCCGGCTCGCCGTAGACCGCCGCGGTCGACGAGAACACGATCCGGCGCGTCCGCGTGACCCGCATCGCCTCGAGCAGCGCCAGCGTGCCGCCGAGGTTGTTCTCCCAGTACCGGTCCGGGTACTCGACCGACTCGGCCACCAGCGACTTGGCCGCGAAGTGCAGCACGGCGTCGATTCCCGTGGCGAGCACCGGCTGCGCGTCCTCCCGGATCGTGCCGCGGCGGAAGGAGACCGGGGCGGGCACGGCGTCCGCGTGCCCGGAGGACAAGTCGTCGAGGACCACGACGTCGTGCCCGGTGTCGGCCAGCATCGCGGCCACGACGCTCCCGATGTACCCCGCTCCCCCGGTGACCAGCAGCCTCAAAGTTTCTCCCGTAGTAGGGACGCCGCGGTCTCCGGCGCTATGTCGTTGGTGAACGCGTCCATGCCGGACTCGGACCCGGCCAGGTACTTCAGCTTTCCCGGCGCGCGGCGGATCGTGAACAGCTCCAGGTGCAGCGCGAACTCCTGCCTGCCCCGCCGGACCGGAGCCTGGTGCCAGGCCGAGATGTAGGGGGCCGGCGTACCGAACAGCCGGTCGAATGCGCGAAGAAGATCAAGATATATAACCGAAAGCTCGTAACGCTCCTGGCCGTTCAGACTCGGCAGATCCGGCACCCGGCGGTGGGGATAGAGGTGAACCTCGTAGGGCCAGCGCGCCGCGTGCGGCACGAACGCGGTCCAGCGCTCGCCGGCCACCACGATCCGCGACCGGTCCGCCCGCTCGGCCGCCAGGACGGCGTCGAACAGGTTCCGCCCGGTATCGCGGCGGTACTCCGCGCTGGTCGCGAGCATGCGCGCCGTGCGGGGGGTCACGAACGGGTAGGCGTAGATCTGCCCGTGCGGGTGACTGAGCGTCACCCCGATCTCCGCGCCGCGGTTCTCGAAGCAGAAGACCTGCTCGACCCCGGGCAGGGCGGCCAGCGCGGAGCTGCGCTCGGTCCAGGCCTCCAGGACGAGGGCCGCCTGGTCGTGGGTCAGGTCGGCGAACGATGCCGTATGGACCGGGCTGAAGCAGACCACCTCGCACCGGCCGTTTCCCGGACGGGCGGGGAGCAGGCCGTCCTGCGCGGGCGCTCCCCCGCCCCCGGCGACCAGCGAGGGAAACCGGTTCTCGAAGACCACGACCTCGTAGCTGGGCGCGGGGATCTCGGTCAGCTGGCCGGGCTGTGACGGGTCCAGCGGGCAGTGATCGGCGGGCGGCAGGAACGTGCGGTCCTGCCGGTGGCCGGCGACGATGACCCACTCGCCGAGCAGCGGGTCGTAACGCACCTGCGAGTGCGGCTCGGACCGCCCGAGCGGCCGCAGGTCGGGGTAGCCGGCCGCCTTGTCCGCGGACTCGCCGAAATAGATCAGCTCGCGGCCGTCGGCCAGGGTGATGGAGGATTTCACCCGACGTCCAGGCGGAGCAGGTCCTCGGTGGTCTCCGGGCGCAGCAGGATCCTCGCCTGGCCCCCGCGGACCGATACCACGCCCGGGCGCGGCACGTGGTTGTAGTTGCTCGCCATCGACCGGCAGTAGGCCCCGGTCGCCGCCACCGCGACCAGGTCGCCCGGGGTCACGTCCGCGGGCAGGTAGGTGTCCCTGACCACGATGTCTCCGCTCTCGCAGTGCCTGCCGACCAGGCGGCACAGCGTGGGCGGCGCGCTGGACTCCCGCGAGGCGAGCACGCAGGTGTACTCGGCGTCGTAGAGCGCGGTGCGGATGTTGTCGCTCATCCCGCCGTCCACGCTGACGTAGGTCCGCAGCCCGTCCACGTCCTTGACGGTGCCGACCTGGTAGAGGGTGACCGTTCCCGGCCCGGCGATCGCCCGGCCCGGCTCGACCGTGAGCCGGGGCGGGGTCAGGCCCGCGGCGCGGCACTGCGAGTCCAGGATCTGCCGCAGGTTCTGGGCGACCACCTTGATGTCCGCCGGGTCGTCGCCCGGCATGTACGCGATGCCGAACCCGCCGCCCAGGTTCAGCTCGGCGATGCTGACCCCGTGGCGGTCGCGGATCCGGACCGCGAGCTCCAGCACCCGGTGCGCGGCCACCTCGAAGCCGGAGGTGTCGTAGATCTGCGACCCGATGTGCGAGTGCAGGCCCGCGAACTCGAGCCCCGGGTGGCCGAGCACCCGCCGGACCGCCTCGTCGGCCGCGCCCGACGCGAGGGAGAACCCGAACTTCTGGTCGTCGTGGGCGGTGGCCACGAACTCGTGCGCGGCGGCCTCCACCCCGGTGGTCACGCGAATGAGCAGCCTGGGCGGGGCTGCCTCACCGCTGCCCGCCCCCCCGCCCTCGTTCCTGTCCGCAAGGCTGGCCAGCCGGCCGATCTCGTCAAACGAATCGACCACGATGTGCCCGACCCCGGCGGCCACGGCCCGCTCGAGCTCGCCGGTGAGCTTGTTGCTCCCGTGCAGCGTGATCATCCGAGGCGGCACGCCGGCCCGCAGCGCGACCTCGAGCTCGCCGCCGGTGCACACGTCGACGCCGAGGCCCTCCTCGCTGACCCAGCGCAGCACGGCCCGGCAGCAGAACGCCTTCGCCGCGTAGAACACCCCCGCCTCGTCCCCGAACGCCTCGCGGAACTCCCGGCACCGGCCGCGGAAGTCCGCCTCGTCGCACAGGAACACCGGGGTGCCGAACCGCGCGGCCAGGTCGCGCACGTCGAGCCCGCCGAGCACGAGGGCCCCGCCGCCGCGGCGGGCGGTGAGCGGCCAGATCGCCGGGTCCAGCGCGTTGACGTCGGCTGGCTGCGGCGGCGGGTGGTCAGGCGGCAGCACGTCGGCGTGACGCGGGCCGGCGGGATGGGCGACGCGGCTCATGGCACCCCCAAGGACTATGACACCGGCCGCTAGGGTACTGCTGCGTGGTGAGTCGCATGGACCGGGTGCTGCGGGCCGTCGACCGGTGGCAGCAGCGGCATAGCTGGCTGGCGTTCGGCGTCGCGGCCTGGAAGAAGTTCGGTGACGACCAGGCCGGGAACCTGGCCGCCCTGATCGCCTACTACGCGTTCGCGTCGATCTTTCCGCTGCTTCTGGTGTTCGTGACCGTGCTCGACATCGTGCTCAGCGGGAATCCCGAGCTGCGGAACCGTCTGCTCGACTCGGCGCTCGCCGGCTTCCCGGTCATCGGCGACCAGCTCAAGCACAACGTGCACGCGCTGGGCGGCTCGGGCCTCGCGCTGGCGGTCGGCCTGATCTTCGCGTTCGCCGGGGCGCTGGGATTCGCCGCGGCGGCGCAGAACGCGCTCAACTCCGCCTGGGAGGTGCCGTTCTCGCGGCGGCCTAGCTTCCCCTGGTCGCTACTGCGCAGCATCGGCCTGACGCTGGTCGTGGGGATCGGCCAGATCGTGACCGTGACCCTGTCCGGGATCGCCGGGGGAACCGGGCACGTGATCTCCGGAGCCGCCTCGCACATCGCGGCCGTGGCCGTGGCCCTGGTGCTCAACATCGCCGTGTTCTGGGTCGGCTTCCGGCTGGCGACCGCGCGCGAGATCCCAGCGCGCGACCTGCGGCTCGGCGCGCTGATCGCGGGCACGGCCTGGCAGGTGCTGCAGCTCGTCGGCGGGTACCTGTTCGCCCATCAGCTCGCGCGGAGCTCGTCGCTGTATGGGACGTTCGGCATCGTGCTCGGCCTGCTGGCCTGGCTGTTCCTAGAGGCCCAGCTGACGCTCTACGCGGTCGAGATAAACGTCACCGCGGTGCGCAGGCTCTGGCCGCGCAGCCTGTTCCCGCCCCCGCTGACCGAACAGGACCTCGCTGCCTACCGCCTGTACGCGCAGGTGGAGCAGCGGCGCCAGGGGCAGGAAATTGACGTCGAGGAGACCGGGCTGCCGGATGGAGACCCGCCAGGCCGGTAGGCTTCTGGGCCGCGGGCCGGGTGGTCCGGCGCAGAGGAGGCTCGATGCCGCTATTCGGGAACAGGCCGGGCACGGATGCCACCACATGGGAGCCGCAGGCCGCGGACGGCAGGCTCGCGCAGACGGCAGGCGCCGACCCCTCCGGGGTGTTCACGTCCGACCTGTCGGTGGCCGAGTACGTCCTGCTCGGCGAGGCCGGGTTCGAGCCGCTGGGATTCGTGGTCGGCTCGTCGATATACCACGTCGGCCTGCAGGTCGGGCGCTGGTCGCAGAACCAGGAGCTGCAGGTCCTGACCCAGGCAATGTACAGCGCCCGGGAGCTGGCCATGTCCAGGATGCGGGCCGAGGCCGATCACCTGGGCGCCGACGGGATCGTCGGAGTCGAGCTCCGGATGCAGATGTACGCCTGGGGGCAGGAGGTGCTCGAGTTTGTCGCCACCGGGACCGCGGTCCGCGCGCTGGCCGGCACCGGGGCCCACCGCGCGCCCGACGGCCGGGCCTTCACCTCGGACCTGTCCGCGCAGGACTTCTTCCGGCTGCTGGCTGCCGGCGCGGTGCCCGTGGCCTTCGTGCTCGGCACCTGCGTGTACCACATCGCGCACCAGTCGGTCATGCAGACTCTGCGGCAGGCGGGCCAGAACCAGGAAATGGTCCAGTTCACCCAGGGCGTCTACGAGGCCCGTGAGCTGGCGCTGGCCCGGATGCAGGCCGAGGCGACCCAGGCGGCGTCGTCAGGGATCGTCGGGGTCTCGGTGAGCGTCTCCAACCATGTCTGGGGCGCCCACGCCACGGAGTTCCTGGCCACGGGCACCGCCATGCGCCGCCTGTCCGCCGAGCACCGCCTTCCCGACACCTCCCCCCGCCCCACGTTCACCCTGGGCCTCGACACCTGAGGCGTAGCGAGCCGCGCAACCCACTGGCCTCAGGCGGAGAGACGGTGACCGGGTTGCCGCGGCCACCCCGCTCCCGAATAGGACCAACATGCCCGAGCCCTACCGGCACTCCGTATCCGTCGCCGGCGTCGTCGTTCGCGAGGACGGCAAGATCCTAGTCATCCGCCGCCGCGACAACGGCCACTACCAGGCGCCGGGCGGCATCCTCGAACACCACGAACGCATCGAGGACGGCCTGTACGCGAGATCCTCGAAGAGACCGGCCTTCAGGTGGAGCCCGAGCGGCTTACCGGGATCTACAAGCACATGGGCATCGGCGTGGTCGCCCTCGTCTTCCGCGCCCGCCTGCTCGGCGGTACGCCAACCATCAACGACGAAGCCGCCGAGATCCTGTGGATCGACCGCGACCACGTGACAGCACGCATGACCGAGGCGTTCGCGATCCGGGTTCTCGACGCTCTCGACGGTCCCTGGCCGCACATCCGCCACCACGACGGGACCCGGCTGCTCCCGACGCCGGTGCACGGACACCCAGGAAGCTTGTCGTCTTCGCCGTCAACTTGAGGGCTGGCTCCGGCGACAAGAACCTCGGCCCGGCCCACGTTCACCCTGGAGCTTTACGCCTGATCAGCGTCCGGAGGTCACGGCGCGCTGGTAGCCGCCGGGCGTCACGCCGTAACAGCGGCTGAACCAGCGGGACAAGTGCGCCTGGTCGGCGAACCCGGCCTGGGCAGCGGCCTCGCTGAGCGGCAGCCCCTGCGAGATCAGCCGGCGGGCGGCGCGCAGCCGGAGCTGGCGCTGGTAGTCGCTGGGTGCCATCCCGTAGACCTGGGTGAACGCGCGGTGGACGCTGAACCGGCTGCGACCGGTCGCGGCGGCCAGGTCGCTGGCGGCGATGTCATCGAGATACGCGGCCGAGATCAGCTCCCGCGCCCGCCGGGCCACCAGTCGGGTATCGGCCAGGCCCTCGCTTGGCGAGGTGACCGCGACGGGCAGGGCCCGGACAGCGACCCGGCCGACCGCCGACTGGACCACGGCGGCGAGGAGCTCGTCGCTCCGCAGCGCGGGCGCGCCGCCCAGCAGCGCCCGGTGCAGGGCGCGCACGCTCCGGGCCAGGTCCGGGTCGCTGACCACCGGGTCGGCGAACAGCGGCAGCCCGGCCGGCCGTCCGGCCAGGTCCGAGAGCACCCCGGCGACCAGCTCGGGCCCGATGTGGATCATCCGGTAGGTGAAGCCAAGCCGGTCGGTGGCCCAGCCGTCGTGCGGGTCATCCGGGTTGAAGGCCATGACCATCCCGGCCGCACTGGTGCGGGACGAGCCCCGGCACCTGAACGACTGCGCTCCGGAGTCGGTGACGCCGAACGAGTAGGTCTCATGGCTGTGCCGGTGATAAACGTGCCGCTCGAAGTGCGCGTGCATGACCTCCAGCGGCTCGTCGGCGGAGCGCCAGTAGCGAGACCAGTCGCGGGTCACAGCTCTCATTCTCCCGCACCAGCGTTCAAGACTCCGCTACTGGCAACGGCCACGCTGGGGGAATGCGCTTCGATACCAAGATCGCCATTGCGGTCGCCGAGGACCTCGCCGCATGGCAGAAGCTCAACGTCACCGCGTTCCTGGCCAGCGCGGTGGCCGGCGGCATCCCCGGGCTGATCGGCCAGCGGTACGAGGACGGCTCCGGCCACACCTACCTGCCCATGTTCCGCCAGCCGGTGCTCATCTACGCGGCCGACGCGCAGGCCCTGCGCCGCGTGCGCGGCCAGGCCACCGAGCGCGGGATGGACGTGGCCGTCTACATCGACGAGATGTTCAAGACCGGCCACGACGAGGCCAACCGGGCGGCCGTCCTGGCGGTGACCGCCGAGGAGATGTCGCTGGTCGGGGTGGCCGTGCACGGGCCAAAGAACGCCGTGGACAAGGTGCTCAAAGGCCTGCGCCTGCACCCGTGAGCGCGGCCAGATGGCCCGGCTGGGCCGGCCTGGCTAGATCTGGGCCAGCTGCGAGGCCTCGTCGCGTTCGAGCTCCTCTTCCGCGAGCGCGCCGCTGTCGCGCATTCTCCTCCCAAGTTTCGCCACATCGTCGGGCCGGGACGCATCGGAGACCGGCGGGTCCGCGACGAGCGTGGTTCCCGGCCCAGCCAAATTGGCAGGCAGGACCGGCATTCCCGCGGGCGACCTCCTTGCCCCGTGCCATCTGCGCACGGCGCCGACGACCGATGCCAGCGCGAACGCCAGGAAGAACGTGCCCGCGACGGGGCCGAAGGCCTTCGCGACCGCAGTGGCGCTCTGGCCGGTGCGGATCGTGACCAGCCCCACGCCGAGGGCAATGCACACGGTGGGCCAGAGTGCTCCCCAGAGCCGTGCGAGCCACCAGCCGGCCACAGCGAGCGCAGGACCAAGGAAGAACACCGACAAGGTGTACGGTCCTTCGCCCCCACCGCACGCGGGGACCGGGCCGGTGCCCGGGCACGTGCCGTTCTGGATGAGGTAGTGCGCACCATACCCAATCAGCGCCGCGCCAGCCAGCATCATCATCACCCCGGCGATGCGCCTCCCTGGTTGCATGGACATGAGTTTCTGCCTTCTGTGCGTGCGGGCCACCGATCGGCCCGTTCTCACACAGGTGTACGCACGCGCTCCAGAAAACGCCTGAGTAGCGGCTACTCATTCTGCGCGGGCACGCCCGTCACGCCCGTCGCGGGCCAGGCGGTGCGCCCCGGCGCGGATCAGCTCGCCGGCTGGGCCGGGTCGCTAGACGAGCCCTCCCGCCGGGCCGGGCCGCGCCCCTCGCAGGGCTCCAGTGGCGGGCCGCCGACCGGCGCGCAGTTCACCCGGCACGCCGGCGCGGGGGCCGGAACGCCCTCAGGCTGAGCGCGCAGGACGTCGTTGTTGATGGTCAGCGCGGACAGCGCCGCGCCGCAGGCGAGCAGCGCGGCGCAGACGACCATGGCGGTGCGGAAGCTGCTGCCGAAGGCCGTCGCGGAGTGGTAGTCCGCCGAGGTCAGCCCCACCACCGCGGGCAGGCCGGCCACCGAGAGCAACCCGGCCGCGCGGGCGACGGCGTTGTTCACGCCGCTGGCGACCCCGGCGTGCCGGACGTCCGCGCTGGCCAGCACCGTCGCGGTCAGCGGGGCGACGGTCAGCGACAGGCCCAGCCCGAAGACGATCACCGCGGGCAGCACGTCCGTCAGGTACGACGCGTGCGGGCCGATCCTGGTCAGCAGCAGCAGGCCGACCGCGCAGGTCGCGGTGCCGACGGTCATCGGCCACCGCGGCCCGATGCGCTGCGCGAGCCCTCCGGCCCGCGCCGACAGCAGCAGCATCAAGATCGTGGTGGGCAGCAGCGCTGTGCCCGACGCCAGCGGCGAGAACCCGGCCACCAGCTGAAGCTCCAGCACGAGCAGGAAGATCACTCCCCCGAACGCGCCGTAGACCAGGAACGTGACCACGTTCACCGAGGTGAACTGGCGGGACGCGAAGACGTCCAGCGGCAGCATCGGCGGCACCCGTTCCGGCGCGCGGCCCCGCTGCCGCTCGACGCGGACGAACGCGACCGCGGCGGCCAGGCCGATCACCGCGGCGATCACCGGCCCCGCCGGGCCACCCCCGCCGGTGGCCTCGATCAGCGCGTAGGTGATCCCGGCCAGCGCCAGCGCGGCCAGCGCGGCGCCCGCGACGTCGAACCGGCCGTGCGCGGACGGGTCCCTGGTCTCCGGCACGTGCCGCACGGTCACCGCGATCACGACCGCGGCGAGCGGCAGGTTGAGCAGGAAGACCCAGCGCCACCCGGCGGCCTGCACGATCCAGCCGCCGAGCAGCGGCCCCGCGGCCCCGGCCACCCCGCCCAGGCCCGACCAGGCGCCGACCGCCCGGGGCCGGTCCTCGGCGGTGAACGTGGCCTGGATGATCGCCAGGGATCCCGGGGTGAGCAGCGCCCCCCCGATGCCCTGCAGCGTGCGCGCCGCGATCAGCACGCCGATGCTCGGCGCCAGCCCGCACAGCGCCGACGAGAGCGCGAACCAGGCCACCCCCACGATGAATATCCGGCGCCGGCCGAGCCGGTCGCCGAGCGCGCCCCCGAGCAGGATCAGGCCCGCGAGCGTGAGGGTGTAGGCGGTGACGGTCCACTGCAGGCCGCCGAGCGAGGCGCCGAGATCCCGGCCGATCGTCGGCAGTGCCACGTTGACCACGGTGGCGTCCAGGAAGGCCATGCTCGAGCCCAGCACCGTGGCCAGCAGCACCCAGCGCCCGGCCGGTGCCTTGAGCCGGATGGCCGGGCCGCGGTCAGCGGTGACAGCAGCCATCCTGTGATGGTCTCAGACCGCGGGCCAGGAATGCGAGGGCTCGTTGGTGTGCATCCGGTCGATGTACCCCTGCGTCATCAGGCGCAGCACCTCCGGCCCGTCGGCGCCAGCCCGCTCGCCCCCGGTCACCCTCGAGCCAGATGCCGGTCAGCGGATGGTCATTACCCTGGCTACGCTCGGCGTGCCGCTGGCGTCGAGGGCGAACAGCATGTAGTTACCGGGGAGCAGGACGCCCTTGTCGGCGGGCAGCCGGAGCCTGTACGACGTTCCGTTCACCGTCGTCGGGGTCAGCGGGATGCGGCGCTGGTCGTTGTTGACCCCGTGCGTCACCGCCGACATGCGAATCAGCGCAAACCTGGGCGTCGCGGAGTTCGTTGTCACCGTGATGGTTGATCCGGTGACGGCCGCGGTAGGAGCGCCGGTGATGACCGGGCGGGTCCTGAGCCTGCCGTCGGGGTTGAAGAGATACGGCGGGGAATAGATCTGCCCATCGAGGTGGTTCGTGGAACAGGCGACGGCGCCGCAGAGTCCGCCGCCGCCGGAAAAGACCCGGCCGTCAGGCAGCAAGATCGCGACGCTGTGGTAGGTGCGGGGAATTGCTTCCGGCGCCATCACGGTGAACCTGCCGGTCGCTGGGTTCCATAGCTCGGGACTAAGCGCCGCGCCGGTATCCGTAAAGGGCTGCGGATGCTGCTGGCCGCCGACTACCAGCACTTTGCCGTCGGGCAATACAACGCTGTTGCTGAACGCACGGGCGTACGCCATGTCAGACGTTCGGGCAAAGGCAACGGGCTGACCGGGGCCACGGCTGATATCGATCGTATAGGCGCGGTTCGTGGCCTGTGTGTTTACCGCCGATCCAAAGTCCTCGTAGGCCGTCGCCCCGCCGACCGTGAGGATCTTGGCTACGTCGTACATGACCGCATTGCCGTTCATGGCGTCGGCGCTGTCGCCGCGGTTGCCGGCAAAGGTGATCGATCCATTGCCGGCGGTGGTGATCCAGTTTGTTTGCCTGCTGGGGCCCGCATGGAACACCGTCCCGCCCCGCTGCGCGAACAGCCAGGCGTGGTTATCGGCGCGGAAAACGCCGGCCGGGTCCGAGGTGAGGATGTTAGTGGCAACCACCCCGGGTAGTGTCTGCCAGCTGCCGGTCGTGCCGCTGGGCGTAAATATCTCCCCGTTCTTGCTGCCGGCCGAGTCGAACCACGAACCGCCGAGCGTGAGCACCTGGCCGGTCGAGAGAAGGGTGTCGGCGTTGTACGCCCGCGGGATGTTCATGAGCGGTCCCACCGTCCAGGTGTTCGTCACGGGGTTGTAGATCGTGGTGGCACGATCATTGCTGCCGCCGTTGATGAGCACCCGCCCGTCCGCAAGGAGCGCCAGTCCCTCACAGAACATCTGGTGGTGAGTGTCAATGTTGATAGGCTCGGTAACCTTGCCGGTATTGAGGTCGAGGATGGCAACCTTTGTTATGGTATCGGGGGTCTGGTTGAAGGCCGTGTTGTCAAAGGCTGAGAACGTGAGCAGCTTGTTATGCGGGAGCATGACCGCACTGACCGGCACGATGGGGAAGCCAATCAGCGCGCTCCACTTGCCGCCGACGGCCGCCGATGGAGCCGTGCCATGGATATTGATTTCGGCGGCGGACGTCCACGGGCCGCGATTACCGGCCTCGGTCAGGGCGGTCAGCCGGACAAATCTGGCGGCTACAGGGTGGAAGACGGCGTCTTTCGGCGTAAGGTCATCCGCCCACGTCCCCGTGGCGACGGGCGAGCCCCAGCGGCTTCCGTCGCTGCTGACATAGATGGCGTACCGGCCGATGGTCCCGTTCATGCTTGTGTCCTGCCGTGGCAGATAGGACAGCCCGGAAACCAGGTGCGTCCTGTGCATGTCGATCGTGATGCTGTGCGGCAACGGCGGGACGGTTCCGGTGAAGGCAGTTTGCCACAGGGTGGTGTCGTTGCCGTCCAGGACGTTCGCCGCCGCGTACGTCGCGGACTCTTCGCTGTCGGCCGAGGCCGTCCAGCCGGTCCGCGGCAGCGCCGGGCCGATCGGCGGCTCGCCCCCCAATAGACCGATCTCTGCCGCTGACGACCACGGGCCGCGGTTGCCGGCCTCGGTAAAAGCCGTCAGCCGGACATACCGGGCGGAGACGCTGCCGAAGACCGCCGTCTTCCCGGATGTGTCATCGGCCCAGGTCCCGGTGGCCACCGGCGCTCCCCAGTGTATTCCGTCCACGCTGACCGAAATTGAGTACTGACCGATATTACCGTTGGACGACGTATCCTGCCGGGGGAGGTAGGTGAGCTCAGAAACGTAGTTGGTGGCGTGCATATCGATTGTGATGCTGTGCGGCAGCGGCACGGCAGTGGGCGAGAACCTGGAACTCCATATGGTTGCCGGGTTGCCATCGATAGCATTGCTCGCCGGGGAACCGCTCTGCTGGTCGCTGGCCACGGCTGTCCAGCCGGACGTGGAAAGCGGAGCCCTCTTGGGCGTGAAAGAGTCTTCCACGGTTGCGGTTATCATCGGCATGGTATTGCCGGTCATGGCCATGGGGCCGGTCATGTCCGCATTGCTGCTCGCGGATATCCAGGAGCCAGATACGTAAGCCAGGCCCGAGAGGATTACTAAGGCCGGCGCCGCAACGGTCCAGAGTCTCTGCGACCTCTTCTGCAGCATCTTCACCAGACGAACGCCTTGTCGCGCGAGCCCACCTGACAGCCACTTGGGTACCGAAATATATCAGGCCACGGCCCGGCTGTTCTGTCAACCGCCTATCCGGCCTGCGCGTACGGGGCGCCCTGGGCAGGTTCAGACCGCGGGCCAGGAATGCGAGGGCTCGTTGGTGTGCATCCGGTCGATGTACCTCTGCGTCATCAGGCGCAGCGCCTCCGGCCGGTCAGCGCCGCCCCGGCCGGAGAGCGCGTGGACGGAATCGGCCTGCCAGGTCGCCCCGGTCCGGCAGGTCAGGCAGCGCTGCTCGATGACGCCGAGCAGGCGGTCAGCGTCGCGGGCGTCCACTTTCCAGCGGCTGAGCCCCTCGGCGGCCATCGGCAGCAGCCGGCGCAGCACCAGCTCCGTCACCGGCACCTCGCCGAGACCGGGCCAGTAGAGCCTGGCGTCGATGCCGTGCCTGGCCCCGTCGGCGAGGTTGTCGGCGGCCGCGGCGAACGACATCCGGGTCCAGACCGGCCGCTCGGCCTCGGCGAGCACGCGGACGAGCCCGTAGTAGAACGCGGCGTTGGCCATGATGTCGGTGACCGTGGGGCCGGCCGGCAGCACCCGGTTCTCCACCCGCAGGTGCGGCAGGCCGTCCACGACCGCGTAGACCGGGCGGTTCCACCGGTAGATCGTGCCGTTGTGCAGCGTCAGCTCCGCGAGCTCCGGCGCCCGCCCGCCGTCGAGCACGGCCACCGGATCCTCGTCCTCGACCAGCGGCAGCAGCGCGGGGAAGTACTTCAGGTTCTCCTCGAACAGGTCGAACACCGACGTGATCCAGCGCTCGCCGAACCACACGCGGGGCCGGACCCCCTGGGACTTCAGCTCGTCCGGCCTGGTGTCGGTCGCCTGCTCGAACAGCGTGAGCCTGGTCTCCCGCCACAGCTCCCGCCCGAACAGGAACGGGGAGTTGGCGGCCACGGCCACCTGCGGGCCCGCGACCGCCTGGGCGGCGTTCCAGTAGCTGCCGAACGCCTCGGGGCTCACCTGCAGGTGCAGCTGCACGCTGGTGCAGGCCGCCTCGGGGGTGATCGTGTCGATGTGGGTGAGCAGCCGCTCGGGGCCCTCGATGCAGATCCGCATCTCCTCGCCGCGGGCGGCGAAGATCTGCTCGTTCAGCAGCCGGTAGCGGGGGTTAGCGGACATGGCCTGCTCGCCGACGTCGCTCTGGCGCAGCGTGGGCAGGATGCCGATCATCGCCAGGTGGCTGCCGGCCTGGCAGGCGCGGGCCTCGGCGTGGTCCAGGCTGGTCCGCACCCCGCGCTCCAGCTGGGCCAGGGCGTCGCCGGCCAGCGGCCGCGGCGGGACGTTGATCTCCAGGTTGAACTGGCCGAGCTCGCTCGCCCAGCTCGGGTCCGCGATCGCGCCGAGCACCTCGGTGTTCTTCATCGACGGCAGGCCGGCCTCGTCGACCAGGTTGAGCTCGATCTCCAGCCCCACCTGGCTGGGCTCGCTGTCGAACCTGGACTCCCGCAGCATCCGCGCGAAGACGTCCAGGCAGCTGCGCACCTTCTCCCGGTAGGCACGCCGGTCCTGCTGGCTTACGCTGATCGCTGGGACATCCCTGCCCAATCGGACTCCTCCCCCATGCCTGGCGCTGGGCAGCCGGCGCTGCCCCAACTTTCGCACGTCACGGGGCGGTTGACCAGGTCAGGCTTTACCGCGACGTGTCCCAGTCGATCAGCGGGCCGTCGGGGACGATCCGGCTCGGGTTGATGTGCGAGTGGGTCATGTAGTAGTGCCGCTTGATGTGGTCGAAGTTGGTCGTGTCCCGGAACGCCGGCCGCGAGTACAGGTCACGCGCGTAAGCCCACAGCCGCGGGTAGTCGGTCAGCCGCCGCAGGTTGGCCTTGAAGTGCGAGTAGTAGACCGCGTCGAACCGGGCCAGGGTCACCCACAGCCGCACGTCGGCCTCGGTCAGCGACTCGCCGAGCAGGTAACGGCGCCCGGCCAGGCGCTGCTCCAGCTCGTCCAGGGTGGCGAAGATCCTGGTCACCGCGTCGTGGTAGGCCGCCTGGGTCGTGGCCATGCCGGCCCGGTACACGCCGTTGTTCACGTTCTCGTAGACCGTGGCGTTGATCGCGTCTATCTCGGGCCGGAGAGCGGCCGGGTAGAGATCGACGCCATGGGACCAGGCCGTGAACTGCGTCTCGAGGTCGACGGTGATGTCGGGGAAGTTGTTGCTGACGATGCGGCTGGTCTCGCGGTCCCAGAGCACCGGGACGGAGATATGCCCGTCGTAGCCGGGCTCGGTCGCATCGTAGGCCTCGCGCAGCAGCGCGAACCCGTTGACCGGGTCCAGCGAGTGCCCGGGCCCCTCGCGGAACGCCCAGCCCCGGCCGTCGCGGACCGGATCCACGGCGGACAGCGAGATCACGTCCTCGAGCCCGAGTATCTCGCGCACGATCGCGGAGCGCTGCGCCCACGGGCAGGCCCACGAGATGTACAGGTGGTACCGGCCGGCCACCGCCGGGTACCCGCTGGAGCCGTCCGCGGTGATCCGGCCCTGGAACGGGTAGGCGGGCCGGACGAACTCGCCGTGCTGACCCGGGGGGACGACCCCCCGGACCCCCCGCGCGCCGTCCGCTCGGGCCGACCTCCGGCCGGCCGTCGCGGCCGACGCGGCTTCGCCGGGCTCGGGCGCGGGCGCCTGCCTCCGCCGGAAGTCCCCGTAGTCGCCGAACGTCTCGAAGTCCACCGGGCTGGCCCCGCCCGCCTGCTGCGTCGTCGTCATGCTGGGGGAAACCCCGTCGTCTGACCGGCCATTCCGGCCCAGCCCGCACCC
>DASYXX010000143.1:0-4058 GCA_035934395.1 Streptosporangiaceae bacterium | reverse complement strand
TGGCCGCGCAAGGTGATCTGCGCAGGCCTCAACTACCGCCGCCACTTGCGGGAAATGGGCGGTGAGATGCCCGCCGGAAGGTGGAAGCCGTTCTTCTTCCTCAAGCCCCCGACCACGACGGTTATCGGCCCCGGCGACCCGATCATCATCCGCTCGCCGGAGAAGGCCCGCTACGACTGGGAAGCCGAGCTCGCCGTCGTCATCGGCGCCCTCGGGCGGGATATACCGCCCGAGGACGCGCTCGCCCACGTGGCCGGCTACTGCGTGGCCAATGACGTGACCGCCCGGGGGTACCACCGGCGGCAGGTCGTGCCCGCCGACGCCTTCACTTACGACTGGTTCGCGGCCAAGTCGATGGACTGCTCCCTTCCTCTCGGACCGGGTATCACCCCCGCGTTCCAGGTGCCTGATCCGCAGGACCTGCGGCTGCGCCTGTGGGTGAACGGCGATCTGCAGCAGGACGAGTCCACATCCGACATGGTCTGCACGGTCGCCGAGCTGGTCTCGGCCGCGAGCGAGGTCGTCACGCTCGAGCCCGGCGACGTCCTCACGACCGGCACCCCCTCCGGCGTGGGCGCCGGCCGGGGGGTGTTCCTGCGCGTCGGCGACGTCATCCGCGCCACCATCGACGGCCTCGGCACCCTGGAAAACACCGTCATCGATCCCCCGGAGGGATCATCACCGCCGAGATGGCGGGACGGATCGTGACCGGGGTCGACACCGGCGCCTTCCGCCGTGCCGCGGGCCGACTTCCAACGGGCATCGTGGTGGTGTCCACCAGCCTCGACGGCGTCGATCACGCGATGACGGTCAGCGCGTTCACATCGGTTTCGCTGGATCCGCTGCTCGTGCTGTTCTGCGCTGAGAAGATCGCTCGCTTCCACGACGTGGTCCTGGCTGCAGGCAGCTGGACGGTCTCTGTCCTCGACGAGAACTCAGAGAAGACCGCGCGATGGCTCGCCACCCGCGGCCGCCCCCTCGAAGGGCAGCTGGACGCGCACCCGCATCATCCGGGACCGCTGACCGGCGCGCCGATCTTGAGCGATGCACTCGCTGCGATGGAATGCCGCACCACCGCGGTGCATGACGGGGGCGACCACAGCATCGTGGTCGGGCAGGTCATCGGCGTCAGCGAGCCGAGCTCCGGCGGCAGGCCGCTGCTCTACTGCGGTGGCCGTTACCGTCGGCTAAGCGCCGACTAACACACCAGCCCGGGTCCCCTGCCGCCCTTCCGCTGACCCTCGCAGGCGGCCGGATCGCGACGAAAGTGCCAGGCTGGCCTGTCGGCTCACTGGCTTCGTAGTCGGCCGGGCGTTTGGCCTCGTGGGCTTGGCGGCCGGCCCGGCAGGCCTGGTGGCCGGCGCGGCCGGCCTGGTGGATGTCTCGCGGCGCCTCAAAACCGGTCCGCGCGGTTTCGTATTCTCCTGCTTACTCGCCTCCGGGGCGAGCCGGATGGCTACAGCGGTACTGCAAGTGCTGCCAGAGCCGGGGCAGGAGCTCGTCCGCGACGGCCCGCCACGACGCGATCTCGGCGGCGGTGAGCGGCGTTAGGGGACCGGCGGCCCCGGCGGCGAGGAACGCGTCACAGGCGGCGGAGAGTACCCACATCCGGGCCACGGCAAGGCCGGGCGTCGCGCCGAGGGTGAGAGCGCCGTTCCCGCGCAGCAGCAGCGCCTCCCCGGCGGGCAGGCACCTGGCTGCTCGCTCGGCAAGATCAGCCGACCGCAGCAGGTGAGCGCTGTCGTGCACGGGCACCGACTCGCCGAGCCACGCGGCCTGCCCGTGCAGCGGGGTCAGTGCCGTGGTCGCGGCCGCCGCAGCGAGCGCACTGGCCGGCTGGGCACGCGCGATCGACGCGGCATCGGGCCGGGCCCGGTAGAGCGCGAGGTGCGCCCAGGTCTCCGCGGGAGCCCCAGCCGGCAGCGCAGACGCGCGCGGCGCCAGCACGGACCCGCCCGGCGGCAGCGCTGAAGCATCCAACGGCACCGTCACGAGGGCGGACGCGGTGACGGTGGCGAGGTCGGCGGCGGGCGTGATCAGCATGGAGGCGCCGGAACGAGCCGACACGTGCCCGTACGCGGTGACCAGCCCGAGGCCGGACAGCACGTGCGCGGCCTCGGCCACGTCGCTTCGCAGCGCTGACATAAAGCTCCCCCGTCCTTCCCGACCGGCAGCGGCCTGCCGCGACCAAGCAGCCGACGGCTTCCCGGATCCGCAGCCGACCGCTTCCCAGATCAGTGGCCGACCATTAAACTGTATGCAGTTTCGCGGGAAAGGGGAAGTGCCATGATCTCAGGGCTGCACCACTACGCGCTGGAGGTACCAGACCTCGCGGTGGCCGAAGGGTTCCTGCAGGACTTCGGCCTGGAAACCCGGGAGAAGGACGGGGCGCTGGTGGCCCAGTGCCCGGGCCGGGACCAGGAGCAGGTCCGGCTGGTACAGGCGCCGGTCAAGCGGCTGCACCACGTCTCGTTCACGCTGCGCCCCGGCACGCTTGACTCGGTCCAGGAGGCGCTGGAACGCAACGGCACGCCGGTCATCGAGCCGCCCGCGGGAGCGGCCGCGGACGGGCTGTGGCTGCGCGACCCGGACGGCACTCCCTTGCAGCTGCTCGACGAGGCCCAGGCGCCCGCCCGCCTGGCCGCGGAGGTCCTGGCAAACGTGGGCGGCACGCGGCAGCGCGTCGGCGTGGCGCAGTGGCAGCGGGCCACCGAGGACGTGCTGCCGCGCCGCCTCGGGCACACGCTGCTGTTCACGCCGCAGCGCGAGCAGATGACCGACTTCTACACCGGGGTCCTGGGGCTGGGCGTGAGCGACCGGATCAACGGGCTCGTGACGTTCCTCAACGCCGGGCCGGGCGACCATCACATCTTCGGGTTCATCAGCAGCAGCCACCCGGGCTTCCATCACGCCAGCTTCGAGGTGCCGTCCATCGACGCGATCGCGCTCAGCGCCGACCGGATGCGCAGCCGGGGACGCGACGCGGGCTGGGGGCTGGGGCGTCACACGATCGGCTCGAACTTCTTCCACTACAACCCGGACCCCTGGGGCTCGTGGATCGAGTGGTTCTCCGACATCGACCAGATCGACGACTGCTGGGTCGCCGGCGACTGGGACGTTCCGCCGCACCTGTGGGGAGCACCGCCGCCGGAGACGTTCCTGCGGAACATCGAGGCGCGCCGCTGAGCCCGCGCTCGCCGACTCTCCCCTGAATGTACCGATAGGCAGGTTATAGGCCGCCCGGTGGCATATCGACGAGTAACGGCCTGGTGGATCCGGCGGGATCGCCAGCCCGGTCTGGTGATCCCGGTGAGGGCGGGCCAGCCCCGCGTGGGGTCGTCCCGGGGACGCCTCAGCCTGCGCGGACCAGGCCGCCGTCGACATAGAAGGTCTGGCCGGTGATGACGACGGCGACGCGGCCCGCCAGCCGCTTGCTCACGCCGACACCGCTGGCGCGCCAGCGGCCAGGCGACGCATGGCGTTCAGGGTGGCCTCGACCGCCTTGAGGTAGTCGCCGGTCATCGAGTCGCCGTACTCTTGCTCGGCGGCCGAGCCGCCCTCGACGCCCGCGACGGCGAGCGCGAAGCTGAACCGGAGCCGGAGGTCGTCGTCCGGGCCCTCGATCTCGTTGGCGATGGTGCCGAGCACCGGGCCAGCGATCCGGGTGAAGACCACGCGGTGCGGCGCCTCCATCGTGATGCGCTCGGTGAAGCGCTGGCCGCGGAAGTCGATGTCGCGGTCGAAGACGGTGTCGCTGTGGCGCTCGGTGACCTCGCAGTAGGTCATGCTGGGCACGAACGGCAGCGCGTTGTTCGCCTTGAGCACGAGGCCGTCCCACACGGCCGCGCGGGACAGGCGCGGCTCGCCGGGGACGTTGACGGGCAGCTGGTGCGTTACGTAGATCATGTTCCCTCTCCCTCGATGACGGTGTTTTCCAGGGTGCCGAGGCCGTCGATGGTGGCGCGGATGACGTCGCCGACGCGCAGGAACACCCCCCGGCCGGCGCCCACGCCGGAGGGGGTGCCGGTCGTGAGGACGTCGCCGGGCTCGAGCGTGAC
>DASYXX010000131.1:0-15527 GCA_035934395.1 Streptosporangiaceae bacterium | reverse complement strand
TCAGGGCGTCGGCAGCCGCTTTCGGCTCCAGCCCCGACAGCAGGCAGAGCAGGGCCAGCCGCAAATCCCCGCCGCACCGCGCCAGCTCAGCGCGGCATTCGTCGTCTCCGGCGCCCGACGCCTGGCGCAGGATCGTTACCTGGCGGTGGCGCAGCTTGGCGTTGCTTCCGGACATTCCGGCCATCAGGTTGGAGTAGGTGCGCCCCAGTCGTACCATCACGGCCGTCGACAGCGCGTTCAGCACCATCTTCTGCGCGGTCGCGGCCTTGAGGCGGGTCGAGCCCGCGATCGCCTCCGGGCCGGTATCCATCAGCACCGGGTGCTGCGCCAGCGCCGCGAGCGGCGCCGCCGGGTTGCTGCTCACCAGCACGGTGAGCGCGCCGGCGGAGCGGGCGGACCGCAGCGCACCCGCGACGTAGGGGGTGCGGCCGCTCTCGGTGATCCCGACCGCGACGTCGGCCGCGGACACCGTGCGCGCGTCCCTGACGCCGAGCGACTCATCGTCCTCGGCGTCCTCGACAGCGGTACTCAGTGCCTGGTCACCTCCCGCGTGATGAGCGACGAAGACGCCGGGCTCCAGGCCGAAGGTCGGGATGACCTCCGCCGCATCAAGAACGCCGATCCGCCCGGAGGTCCCGGCGCCGAAGTAATGCACCCGGCCGCCGGCCCGAACGCGTTCCACCACGCGGTCGACGACCGCGGCGAGCGCCGGGATCACCGCGGCCACCGCGCCGGCCACCGCGGCATCCTCGGCGTTGAGCAGCCGCAGCATCTGCTCGGTCGAGACCAGGTCGATGTCGACAGTACGCCAGTTGCGCTCCTCGGTGCGGGACGACACCGGCAACGAGGCCCGCAGCGCGCGATCCTCCGGCTCCGAAACAGCGGGCACCCGCCCCTCCCCAGGTCCGCGTGCTGATCAACCGTGCCGGTCCGGCGTGTTGATCAATGTAATAAATTTTCCAAACAGCGAAAAGTATCGTTGGATAGCCCACTAGTGCGCGATCGTGAATCTTCCGGTACAAGTCCGCTGCCTCAGTAAACGTGCCCGAACGCCGTCGCCAATGCAAGCTCAGATGCAAACTTGCGCACCAGGACGCGTCCGTGCCCCGGGGCTGACCAGACGGCTCTCTGACCAGATAGGCGTTTCATCCCCGTTCGTACGATTCGCTGGCGGCTGGCGCGCTCAGTCTGGCTCGCACTCAGGCTCGGCCCTCGCGCGGGGCGTCCCGGCGACCGGCTCAGCGGCGAGGCGTGAGGTCGGGGAGCTCGCGCCGGTACGGGGCGGGCTGGGACGGGTCCGGCCCGTCGATCTCGCGGGCCAGCCGGTGCCCGTCGAAGATCGCCTCGGAGACGATCCGGGGTGCGACCGCGTCGCCGATCACGTGCACCGCCTGGATCCCGGCCCGGGCCAGCGCGGCCGGGTCGCCGGTCAGTTCCCGGTACAGCCGGTCGTCCGAGGCCTGCTGGGTGACGAGCACCACCCCGTCGCACCGCGCGGACCACGGCTCGCCGTGCTCGTCGAGGCCGCGCACCGACCCGGCCTCGATGCCGGTGATCGTCAGCCCGCGGCGGACGCCGATACCCCGGCGGTGCACGTCCGCGCGGAGCATCTCGCCCTCGAGCGTCTCGTCCGAGACCGGCGAGAGCACCGGGAACGTGGTCACAACGGTCACCGAGAAGCCCTCGTCGGCCAGCAGCTCGGCCACGCCGGGCCCGACGTAGTAACCATCGGTGTCGTACACGATCACGCTGCCGCCCCTGGGCCGCTTGCCCGCGGCGACCTGCTCCGGCGTCAGCACGTTGGCCAGGCCCGCGTCCGCGCCGGAGATCCGGTCGACGCGGCCGGGCTGCACGCCGTCGCCCCGCCACGACGACCCGGTGGCGATCACGACGATGTCGGCGCCGTAGTCGAGCACATCCGAGGCCGAGAGCCGACGCCCGGTGATCAGCGAGACTCCCGGCAGCTTGCCGAGCTGCACGGCCCGCCAGTCGGTGATCCGCCCCCAGTCGCCGAGCGTCGGCAGCCGACGGGTCCAGCGCAGCCGCCCGCCGATCTCGGCCTCGGCCTCGACCAGGTGGACGGCGGAGAAACCCCGCCTGCCCAGCACGACCGCGCACTCCATGCCCGCCGGGCCCGCCCCGACGACGAGCACGGCCAGATCCGGGTTCGCCGCCCGGGAGAACACCTCGGGGTGCCAGCCGCGGCGGTACTCCTCGCCGGCGGTCGCGTTCTGCACGCAGCCGATGTGATTGAACGCCTCCTCGCGGAGGATGCAGACGTTGGAGCCGGTGCACTCGCGGATCTCCTCGAGCCGGCCCTCGGCGATCTTGCGGGGCAGGAACGGGTCGGCGATCGCCTGCCGCGCGGCGCCGATCAGGTCGACCGCGCCCGACCTGATCACCTCGGCCATGAGGTCCGGGCTCGAGTACCGGCCGACGGCGACGATCGGCTTCGCCGTGGCCTCCCGGACCCGGTGCGTCCACGGCCGCTCGTGACCCTCGGGGTAGTACCGGGAGGTGCCCGAGTCCTCGGGCCACGAGCCGACGGTCAGATCCCAGAGGTCGACCAGGTCGTCGGCCATCTTGACCAGCTCCAGCGTCTCGTCGATCTCGATCCCGGGCAGCCCGTCCGCCCCGTGCACGCAGATCCGGGTCGCGATCGCGCAATCGCCGCCGATCGCCGACCGCACGGCCTCCAGCGTCTCCAGCCAGAGCCGGCCCCGGCCCGCCACGTCGCCGCCGTAGCCGTCGGTCCTCCGGTTGGTCACCGGCGACATGAACTGCGTGAACAGGTAGCCGTGGGCTCCGTAGACGTAGACGATGTCGAAGCCGGCGTCCCGGCCCCGCCGGGCGGCCTCCACCCAGTCGCGCTGTACCCGCGCGATGTCGGCCGCGGTCATCTCCTTGGCCAGCGACGCGAACCGCAGCTCGGACGCGAGCTGGCTCGGCGCGATCCGCACCGCCCGGGACTCCCCGTTCAGGCTGGACGCGCCGCCATGGTAGAGCTCGAGCCCGGCCAGCGCGCCGTGCGCGTGCACGGCCTCGGCGGTCAGCGCCAGCCCGCGGGCGTCGTCGTCATCCCACACGTTGGCGGCCACCGCCGGGACCTCGTCGGCATCGCGGGACACCGGGGCGTATTCCACGCACACCCCGCCCCACCCGCCCTCGGCCTTGATCGCGCGAAACGCCGCCTGCGTCCTGGGCTTGATGCTGCCGAAGCCAGACGCGTGCGGCACCTGGTAGAAGCGGTTGGGCAGCGTCTTCGGCCCGATCGGGACCGGCTCGAACAAGATCGCGTGCCTGGGATCCATCCGGGGCACCTTTCTCCGGGAGATCGGAGCTTTCTCCGGGAGATCGGAGCGTAACCGCTAGGGATGCCACCTGACCAGCACGCCGCGGTCAGCGAATCGCCCCGCCCAGCCAGGCACGTCCGGCCGCGAGGCCGTGCCGGACGCGAGGGCCGGCCTTGGCCGGCCCGAGCGGACGGCAGCGGGGGGGTATGGGGGGGTCGTCCCCCCGAGGCAATACTGGGTGCATGGACCTTCCCGTGATGCCGCCGGTGGCTCCGATGCTGGCCAAGCCGGTGAAGCAGCTCCCAAACGGCGCGATGAGCTTCGAGCCCAAGTGGGACGGCTTCCGGTCGATCATCTTCCGCGACGGCCGGGAGGTGGAGCTCGGCAGCCGCAACGAACGCCCGCTGACCCGCTACTTCCCCGAGATCGTCGAGGCGGCCCTGGAGAGCCTGCCGGACCGGTGCGTGGTGGACGGTGAGATCGTCGTGCCCGACGCCGACCGCAGGAAGCTGGACTTCGAGGCGCTGCTGCAGCGGATCCATCCGGCCGCCAGCCGGGTCAGGCTGCTGGCCGAGCAGACGCCCGCCGAGTTCATCGCCTTCGACCTGCTCGCGCTCGCCGAGGTCGACCACATGGAGACCGAGTTCTCGCAGCGCAGGGCGCTGCTCGAGCAGGCCTTGATCGACCCGGGGCCGCGGTTCCACCTGACCCCGGCGACCCGGGACCGCGACGTGGCCGCGCAGTGGTTCAGCCAGTTCGAGGGCGCCGGCCTGGACGGCGTCGTCGCCAAGCCGCTGGACGGCATCTACGAGCCGGACAAGCGGGTCATGTTCAAGGTCAAGCACGAGCGCACGGCGGACTGCGTGGTGGCGGGGTACCGGGTGCACAAGAGCGGCCCCGACGCGATCGGGTCGCTGCTGCTCGGCCTGTACAACGACGAGGGCAAGCTCGCCAGCGTCGGCGTGATCGGCGCGTTCCCGCTGGCGACCAGGCACGAGCTGTTCACCGAGCTGCAGCCGCTGGTCACCACGTTCGACGACCACCCGTGGAACTGGGTCAGGCCGGAGCCCGGCGTCCGCAACCCGCGCGAGGCCGAGCACAGCCGGTGGAACGCGGCCAAGGACCTGTCGTTCGTCCCGCTGCGGCCGGAGCGGGTCGTCGAGGTGCGCTACGACCACATGGAGGGCACCCGGTTCCGGCACACGGCCCAGTTCGTCCGGTGGCGTCCCGACCGCGCTCCGAGATCCTGCGGGTTCGACCAGCTCGAGGAGCCGGTCCGGTTCAACCTCGCGGACATCCTGGCTGGCTGACCAGGCCGCGTCCCGGCCCGGACATAGCCGGCATATACCGAGGAGATAGCCGCGACGTACTAGATCACATGTTGGCGTCTCTTGGTATTGATCGTTGACGGCTGAGTCGGCCGAGGCTAGCTTATGGCCTCACAGGGCGTCACAGGTCTCAGATTGTGAGCGCTCACATCGGCAGCGTGTCCTGCATGCGGGCCCGCCGCCGGGTGGCATTCGCATACTGCGGCAACGGCACACGGATGGGGGTCAAGTACCGGTCGACCCGCGCGGCCAGCCGAGGTGATCCGCGACGGGAACCAGAATCAGCCAGCCCCGAGGAAGTGGAGGATCGTGATGAGGGATGTCGACCCTAAGGTCGATGAGGCGATCGAAACTCTGAATATGAAGGACGGGCCCACTCGCCGTCGGCTGCTAAAAGGCACCGGGCTGGTCAGCGCCTCGGCGGCGGCCTCCGCGCTGCTCGCGGCCTGCGCCTCGTCAAGCAGCGCGAGCAGCACACATAGCACCGGCGCGGCCGTCAAGGGAATCGGGAACTTCCCGAGCACTCCGGCATGGCAGTTCTGGTTCGTCAACCACGTCTACAGCAACCCGTTCTTTGTCCCCACGCAGTACGGGTTCCAGGACGCCGCGGCGCTGCTCGGCCTTCCGGTCCCGAAATGGGGCGGCTCGGCGTCGACGTCGAGCACCGCGGAAATGGTCAGCTTCCTCAACTCCGCCATCGCGGCGAAGGCCAGCGGCATCGCGACCACGGTGATCGACGCCACCGCGTTCACGGCGCCGGTGAAGAGCGCCATGGACGCGGGCATCCCCGTCGTGTCCTACAACGCGGACGGGATCGTCAAGCCGGGCGGCATAGCCGACATCGGCACCAACCGCCTGTGCTACGTGGGACAGGCGCTGTACCTGTCCGGGCAGCAGCTCGGAAACCGCGCTGCCTCCCTCATGACGGGCACCGGGGATGTCGCCATCTTCATCGCCACCCCGGGCACCGGGAACATCCAGCCACGGTTCGACGGCGCGGCGTCGATCCTGACCCCGAAGGGCTTCAAGGTGCATGAGGTCGCGACCGGCGCGGCGACCTCGGTCGAGGAAGGCGCGGAGAACGCCTTCATCCTCGGGCACAAGTCGATCAAGGGCGCGTTCGCCGTGGACGCGGGCTCCACGCAGTTCCTCGGCCCGGTCCTGGCGAAGAACGGCCTGGCGGGCAAGATCCCGGCCGGAGGGTTCGACCTCACCCCCGGCACCCTGACCGCGATCAGCGCCGGCCAGCTGGACTTCACCATCGACCAGAATCCCTACCTGCAGGGATTCATCCCCGTGCTCTACCTGTACCTCTACAACCTCTCCGGCGGCCTCATCGCCCCGCCGGACACCGACACCGGCCTCACGTTCGTGACGAAGAGCACCGTGAGCGCCTACTCGGTCTCCAGCAGGTTCGAGGGGTCAACCACCGCGCAGAAGCTGCTGTCGCGGACTGGCCCGATCAACAACCCGACGGGGACGACGAGCACCTGACGGAGCCCGCCGAGCACGCGCAGGTCTGGGAGCAGGCGCGCTGGCGCTGGATACTGAGTCTGTCGCGGCAGGCGAAGTCCAGGGTCGGCGCGCCTGCCTGCGAGGAAGGGGAGATCGAGGTGAGCGAGACCGTCAAGCGCACCGAAGAAGTTGGCGTCGGCGCACCACCGGGGCCGGTTCCAGGGAAGGGACCGTGGGCTGACCTGACGCGCCTGGGCAGGACGTTCGCTCAGCAGCGCGAGGCAACGGTCTTCGTGGTCGCCGTCCTGCTGGTGATCTACTTCGGGTTCATCTCGTCCGCGCACTCGAACTTCTTCATCCGGCAGGACCTGATCAACATCACCCAGATCATGGCCCCCATCGCGATCATCGCGTGCGGTGAGGTGCTGCTGCTGATCTCCGGCGAGATCGACCTGTCCCCCGGCTTCGTGTTCCTGTTCGCGCCCTACCTCATGCACTACCTGGTCGACTTCTACGGGGTCCCGGCCGTCCCGGCCGTCCTCATCGCGCTGCTCTTCGGCCTGGTGGTGGGGGCGATCAACGGGTTCTTCACGGTGACGGTAGGCGTGCCGTCGTTCATCACGACGTTCGCCACCGCGTTCATCCTGTACGGGCTCACGCTCTACACCTCCCACGCCGAGCCGTCGGTCCCGCCGACCAGCGTGCACGGGTGGATCCAGGGCTGGTTCGGTGAGCTCTCGTGGTCTGAGCTGATCATGACGGTCGTCATCGTGGCCATCTTCCATGTCCTGCTCACCCGGACCCGCTGGGGCCTGCACACGATCGCGACCGGCGGCAACCAGCTCGGGGCCAGCGAGGCGGGCGTCAACGTGGCCAGGATCAAGTACGGCAACTTCATGATGACGAGCCTCCTCGGGGCGGTCACGGGCCTGATGGTGGCGTTCCAGCTCAACACCATCGACGCGGCCGCCGGCGGGTTCCAGCCCATGTTCTACGCTGTGACCGCCGCGGTCATCGGCGGCACCGCGATGCTCGGCGGCTCCGGCACCGTACTCGGCGCCTTCCTCGGGTCGATCGTGCTGGCCCTGCTGCTCGACGGATTCCAGCTCATAGGGATCAGCGGCACCATAATCAACACCATCTTCGGCGCCGCGGTCCTGGTCGCGATGGTCGTCAACGTTCAGCTCGCGCGAGTGCGCGCCGCAGGGAGGGCCTGATGACTACCCAGGTACCGGAAGACCAGAAGGCCCCGCCCGGTGGTGGCGGCGACGTCCTGAGGGTCGAGCACATATCGAAGCGCTTCGGCGCGGTGACCGCGCTCGTCGACCTGAACCTGCGGCTGGCCCGAGGTGAGGTCCTGGGCCTGCTCGGCGACAACGGCGCCGGGAAGTCGACCCTGCTCAAGATCTTGTGCGGTTTCCAGCCGCCGGATTCCGGCCGGATCCTGCTCGACGGGCAGGAGGTCCACCTCAGGTCGGTGGATCACGCTCGCTCGCTCGGCATCGATGTCGTCTACCAGGACCTCGCGCTGATCGATCAGCTCAGCGTGTACCACAACATGTTCCTCAACCGGGAGCAGCTCCGCGGGGGCCTGCTCAACAACCGGGCCATGCGCCGGGTCGCCCGGCAGCGCCTCGACGACCTGGGAATCGGCCTGAAGTCGGTGGATTCCCCGGTGGCCAGGCTCTCCGGCGGTCAGCGGCAGGCCATCGCGGTGGCTCGCGCGGTGTACTCCGAGGCGAAGATCCTGCTGCTGGACGAGCCGCTGGCGGCGATGGGCGCCAAGGAGGCGGCGCTGATCCTGGACCTGGTCCGGGACCTCAAGCGCAAGGGCGACGTGTCGATAATCATCATCGCGCACAACTACGGGCAGGTGCTGGAGATCGCCGACCGCGTGAACCTCCTCCAGCACGGCATGATCACGCTGGACAAGCCCGCCAGGCAGACCTCGGTTCAGGAGCTGAACGACATCGTGGTCGCCGAGTACCGCCGCGCCCTGGAGGAGCGCCAGCGGAGCGCCTAGCCGGGCTCGCTCAGACCTCCACGTACTCGATGCCCGCGAGCTGGCAGAAGACCCGCCAGCTCGCGGCGTGGTGGCCGAGGTTCATGACCTCGTGGTGCGGGCCGCCCGCGGCCAGCCAGCCGTTCAGGCACGCGCGCAGGCCGGTCGCCGGGCGGAACTGGCCGTACGGCATCTCCAGCGCGGGCAGCTCCTCGCTGTCCAGGTTCTCGCCCTCGGCCACGACCAGGCGGAACCGCTCGCCGCCCAGCGACACCAGCGTGGCCAGCGTGGCCGGGCCCGGCTGGTACTGGAACAGGAACGTCGGCGGGTCATCGAGCCTGCCGATCCCCAGCGGCCGCTTGATCAGCCGCACCGGCCGGTCGGCGCGCGCGATCTTCCAGTTGCCCTCGCCCATGTGGCTCATCAGCACCGAGTCGGAGGGAAAGTCCATCGCGTACATCTCGGTGAAGTGCGCGTCGCCGATCAGCACGTGCCCCGCCGACACCAGGCACGCGGTCAGCACGTCCCCCTCGGCCGCGTAACCGTACCCGCGCGCCATCAGCGTCGACGCCGCGGCCAGCGGCAGCCGGGCGAACCGGCCGTCCTCGCCGATCGCGTCGAAGTGCGCGGTGTACGCGCCGTAACCGCCCTCGTCCAGGATGGCCTGGATCGCCACCTGCATCCGCGCGTGGTCGGCGCGCTCCTCGGCCGACAGCCTCGGGTCGATCTCGAACCGCTCGTCCTCGAACGCGATGACCTCGGCCACCGCGTCGCCGGTCACCGCCCGCATGCCCCGGTAGAGGTCGCCCTGCGCGACCGCGAGGATCTCCGGGCCCAGGCTGCGGATCAGCGCGCTCTCGTCCACCCGGATGTCGCCCATGTCGTTCATCGCGTAGCCGAACAGCGCCACCTTCAGCGACTTCCACGCGGTCACCGCCGCCGCCGCCCGCGCCCACCGGCCGACGTCGGCCCGGAACCCCTCGCTGCGCCAGTCATCGGTCAGCACGCTGAACCGCCGCCCCGCCCGGACCATCGCGTTGGCGGTGTCCTGCGCGCCGTGCACGCCCTGGTTGTAGGTCATGTCGGCCATGTCCCACGCCGGGGTCACCGACGGCTCGGGCTGGATGTTGGCCATCAGGATCGGCAGCCGCGCCTGCGCGAGCAGCCGCGCCACGCGCATGGCCGGCCCGTACGTGAGCATCACGACCATGACCCCGTCGAGGTCGGCGTTCTCGAACTCGCGCATCGCCCGCTCGGCGTCCTCGCGGTACTTGATGGGCTTGCTGGGAATGAACTCGGCCACGTCCGCGAGGTGCGCGGCGATCTCGCCGGCGTAGCCCTCCTGCCGCTGCGCGATGCCGGGAATCATGTCGTCGTACAGGTCCTGCATGATGCCCAGGATCCCGACCCGGGGCTTGCGGTCCGACATCACAATCAAAACCTTTCTTCGTAACGCAGGGTGCTGGGCTGGCCTGGATTGCATTCAGCGCTGCCCGTACTCCTCCTGGTAGCGCCGGTGCAGCGCGTCGATCTGAGGCTGCGGGATCGGGGCGAGCGGGCCGCCGAAGGCGCGGGCCAGGTGCACGGTCCGGGCCGCGTCCTCGCACATCACCGCGGCTTTCACGGCGTCGCGCGCGGTCTGGCCGATGGTGAACACGCCGTGGCTGCGCATCAGCACCGCGGGCGAGCGGTGGCTCGACAGCGTGGCCACGATGCCGCGGCCGATCTCGTCGCTGCCGATGAGCGCGAACGGGCCAACCGGGATCTCGCCGCCGAACTCGTCGGCCATCGCCGTGATCACGCATGGGATCGGCTCGCCGCGCGCCGCCCACGCGGTGGCGTACGCGGAGTGGGTGTGGACCACGCCCCCGACCTGCGGCATGTGCCGGTAAACGTAGGCGTGCGTGGCGGTGTCGCTGGACGGCTTGTAGCCCGCCGGGTCGGTGGGCTTGCCGTCCAGGTCGCAGACCACCATCGAGTCAGGCGTCAGCTCCCGGTAACCCACCCCGCTCGGCTTGATCACCATCAGGTCCGCGCCGGGCACCCGCGCGGAGATGTTGCCGGACGTCCAGGCGACCAGCCCTGAGGCGGCCAGCTCGACGTGCAGGTCGCAGACGGCCTGCCGCATCTCGTCCAGCTCGCTCAGTGTTTCCTGGCTCGCCTCCGGGGCGCCCTTGAGGCCCTCCGGCTCGCTCATTTAACGCGCCCCCCGCTCGGTCAGCGGAGCGGCCAGGACCCGGTCGCGCAGGTCACGGAGCCGGTGCATGACCTCGTTGCCGCCGCGGCCGAAGTAGTCGTGCAGCTGCAGGTACTCGGCGTACAGCCGGTCGTACACGTCGGCGCGGTCCGCGTCGGGCAGGTACACGGCCCTGCGCCGGCCGCCCATGGCCGCCGCGGCCGCGGGCACGTCGGGGTAGCAGCCGGCGGCGACCGCCGCGTGGATGGCCGAGCCCAGCGCCGGGCCCTGCTCGGAACTGATCATGCTGAGCGGGCGGCGGGTCACGTCCGCGTAGACCTGCATCACGAACTCGCTGCGCATCAGCCCGCCGGCGATCACCAGCTCGTTCACCGGCACGCCCGCGGAGCCGAAGCTGTCGATGATGACCCGCGTCCCGAACGCCGTCGACTCGACCAGGGCCCGGTAGATGTCGGGCGCCCGCGTGGCGAGCGTGAGCCCCACGATCGTGCCCGACAGGGCGTGGTCGACCAGCACGCTGCGGTTGCCGCTGAGCCAGTCGAGCGCGATCAGGCCATGCGCGCCCACGGGTTGCGCGGCCGCTTCCGCGGCCAGCAGGTCGTGCGGGGAAACCCCGCGCCGTTCCGATTCCTGAATGTAAAACGGCTCCGTGGCGTGCTCCGCGAACCAGGCGAAGATGTCCCCGACGCCGCTCTGCCCGGCCTCGTAGCCCCACAGGCCCGCGACGATGCCACCGTCGACCACGCCGCACATGCCGGGTACCTCGGCCAGCGCGCGGCCGTTCATCACGTGGCAGGTCGAGGTCCCCATGATCGCGACCATCTGCCCGGGCGCGATCGCGTCGGCGGCGGGCGGGGTCACGTGCGCGTCGACGTTGCCGACCGCGACCGCTATCCCCTCGGGCAGGCCCGTCCACCCGGCCGCCTGGGCGGTCAGCGACCCAGCCCGCGCGCCGAGCGGCAGCACCGGGTGCTCGAGCTTGTCCACGGCGAAGTCGGCGAACCCCGGGTTGAGACCGCTCAGGAAGTCGCGGCTGGGGTAACGGCCGTCCTGGCGGATGCCCTTGTACCCAGAGGTGCTGGCGTTCCGGGTCTCGACCCCGGCCAGCTGCCAGATGATCCAGTCGGCGGCCTCGATCCACCGGGCGGCCCGCCGGTACGTAGCGGGATCCTCCTCGAGCAGCTGGAGCCCCTTGGCGAACTCCCATTCCGAGGAGATCTTCCCGCCGTAGCGGCCGATCCACCGCTCACCGCGCTCGTGGGCCAGCGCATTGATCCGGTCGGCCTGGGGCTGCGCCGCGTGGTGCTTCCACAGCTTCGGGTAGGCGTGCGGCCGGGACATGAGCGCGGGCAGCTGGCACAGCGGGGTGCCGTCGGCGGTCGTGGGCAGCACCGTGCACGCGGTGAAGTCGGTGCCGATCCCGATCACCTGGGCCGGGGCGATCCCGGCGCTGGCCACCGCCGCGGGGACCGCCTCGCGCAGCACGTCGCGGTAGTCCTCCGGATCCTGCAGCGCCCAGTCCGGCGGCAGCGGCTCGCCGGTGGCGGCCAGCACCTCGTCCATGACGCCGTGGCGGTAATCATGAACCGCGGTGCCGAGCTCGGCCCCGTCCCGCACCCGCACCACGAGGGCCCGCCCGGACAGCGTGCCGAAGTCCACTCCCACGACGCAGGCGTCATCTCTCCCTGCGGCCAGCCGGGCAACGCCCTCGGGCATCCCCCGGACCTCACCCCCCGGCATCCGCCGGACTTCGCCCCCGGCCACCTGCCCGGCCTCGCCCCCGGCCACCTGCCCCGCCGGGTTGTTAGCGCTAACAGCGCGCTCCCGCTGGCCTCGGTCCACTGTCGTCCCTTCTATTTCAGCGCCCGGGCCGTGCCGCGCTGGCGCGCACGATGAGCTCCGGGGCGACCGGCAGCCGGACACCGGGCGCCGGCCTCCCGCCGATCCGGTCGACCAGCAGCCGCAGGGCCTGCCTGCCGAGCTCTCCGAAATCCTGCCGCACCGTGGTCAACGGGGGCAAGAAGTAGGCCGATTCGGGGATGTCGTCGAACCCGACGACGCTCACGTCACCCGGCACGGCACGCCTGTGCTCGCTCATCGCGCGGAGCAGGCCGAGTGCCATCTGGTCGTTGGCGCTGAACACGGCGGTCACCTCGGGCATCACCGCGAGCTGGTGCCCGATCTCGTAGCCCGAGCGCGCCGACCAGTCCCCGCGCAGAATCTCCGGCTCCGGCGTGCCGGCCTCGCGCAACGCCCGTGCCCAGCCCTCCGCGCGCTCGAGGGCGTCCAGCGTGGAATCCGGCCCGCCGACGTAGTGCACGGTCTCGTGGCCCAGGTCGAGCAGGTACCGCGTGGCCCGGAACGCCCCGTCCATGTTGTCGATGGCCACCGAGTCCAGCGGCGCGCGGGTGCCGCAGCCCACCGCGACCAGCGGCACGTCGGTGGTGACCCCGGCCAGCGCCTCGAGCGCGGGCATCTCGGAGGCGATGACGATGATCCCCTCGACGCCCTGGCCGAGGAACCGGTCGACCGCCTCCCGCATCGAGCGCCGTTCGAACGCCGACAGGCTGGCGATGCTCACCGAGTACCCGGGGTGCGCGGCCCGCTCGATCCCGTAGAGCATCGAGGCCGGCCCGTACAGCGTGGTGTCGAACGTGATCACGCCGAGGGTGTGGGTGCGCCCGGTGACCAGCGTGCGCGCGGCGGCGTTGGGCCGGTAGCCGAGCTCGCGGATCGCGGCGAGCACGTCCTCCCGGGTCTGCGGCCTGACGTTGGGATGGTCGTTGAGCACCCGGGACACGGTCTGGTGCGAGACGCCGGCCAGCTTGGCCACGTCCGCCATGACGGGTCGCGCCGCAGGCCCGTTCGCCATAGACGCCACGCAGCCCCCCTCAGTCCCGGCTGATCGCTGACCCGCGCGAGCAGCATCATGAGGGTACGCGGTTGTTGTCGCTCACATACCTGCGGGTCAGGAGCCGCGCTCGGGTGACACCTAGGGTAAGCGAGAGCGTCCGCGCGGAGCATCCTGGCGCGATCCGCCAGTACCCTACGTGGGGTGGAGCGAGACCGGGACCCCTTCAACCCGCCCGTCTCGGCGAAGGACCTGGCCGCGCAGACCACGCTGCTCGAGCAGGCCGCTGCCGACAACGAGGCCAGCCTCGGCCCGCAGCATCCCGACACCCTGGCCGCGCGCGGGGCGCTGGCCCGCGCCTACGTGTTCTGGGGCCGCTCCGCCGAGGCCGCCGCTCTGCACGAGAAGAACCTGCCGCTGTACGAGGAGGTGCTCGGCCCTGATCACGCGGACGCGCTGCTGGCCCGCAACGATCTCGCCGTAGCTTACCGGTCGGCGGGCCGCGGCGCCGACGCGATCGCGCTCCACGAGCAGAACCTTGCCGTCCAGGAGCGGCTGCTCGGCCCCGATGATCCCGCCACCATGGCCACCAGGAGCAACCTGGCCACCGCGTATTGTCTGGCGGGAAGGCCCGCCGCGGCCCTGACGGTCTTCGAGCAGGCCCTGGCCAGCCAGGAGCGTGTGCTCGGCCTCGGGCACCCGCAGACCATGCACACCCGCAGCAACCTGGCGATCGCCTACATGGCGGACGGCCGGATCGCCGAGGCGATCGCCAAGCATCAGCAGAACCTCGCCGTTCGCGAGCGGGAGCTCGGCCGGGATGATCCGGACACTCTCTCGTCGCGCACCGCGCTCGCGAAGTCGTTCGCGGCGGCCGGTCGCCTGGTGGACGCCGTGCCCATGCTCGAGCGGGCCCTCGCCGACCGGGAGCGGATCCTCGGCGCGGACAGCCCCGACACCATCGCCACCCGCAGCAGCCTCGCAACCGTCTACGGTTCGGCGGGCTGGTTCGCCGAGGCCGTCGCCCTGCACGAGCAGAGCGTCGCGGCCGCCGAGCGCGTCCTCGGGCCGGATCACCCGCAGACGCTCTCGTTCCGGAGCGATCTTGCCGCGACCTACCACCGGGCGGGGCGGATGGCTGACGCGATCCCGCTGCTGGAGACGACTCTCGCCGCCCGCGAGGGGCTGCTCGGCCCGGACCACCCGGAGACGCTCGCTTCCCGAAACGACCTGGCCGCGGCCTACGCGCGGGAGGGGCGGGTCGCCGAAGCAGTCACCCTGCACGAACAGAACCTCGCCGATCTGGAGCGGCTGCTCGGCCGCGACCACCCGACCACGCTCACCTCGCGCAGCAATCTCGCCGCCGTCTACGCCAGGGCCGGCCGGCTCCCTGAGGCGATCGAGTTGCACGAGCAGACCCTGGCCGATCGTGAGCGGCTGCTCGGCCCGGACCACCCGACCACCCTCACCTCCTGCAACAACCTGGCCGCCGCCTACGCCCGGGCGGGACGGCTGGGCGAGGCGACCGAGTTCTATAAGCGCGCCCTGGCCGGGCGCAAGCGAGTGCTCAGTCCCGACCACCCCGCCACCCACGCCTCCCGCGAGGCCCTGAGGCACGTCCGCGACCGCCGGCACGCCGCCCTGTTCCCCTGGCGCCGCTCGCGCACCCGCCCCGCCGACCCATCGCCCGCAGGCCAGCCCCCCGCTCATCCGGCCCCAGCCGACAGACCCGCCGCCCCGGCGGCCGCCCACCAGCACCCCGGGGACCAGGCGCCCGTCGACCGTTCTCCCACCCGCCCGGCCGCCGCTGGCCAGTCGCCCGCCGACCCCGCCCAGGACGACCGGTCCTCCGCCGAAGCGACTCCACCCGACCAGTCGTCCGCCGAGGCGACTCCAGCCGACCGACACCCCGCCGACGCGGCCCCCGCCGACGCCGAGCAACCGCCGTCGAACTCGGCCGCCACCGACGAGTCCCCGTCCAAATCGGTCGGCACCGGCCAGCCCTCAGCTGGTCTGCACCCCGAAAGCCAACCTGACGGCGAGCCATCTCCTGCCGAGGCTCCCCCGGCCGAGGCTCAGGCGAGCGGCTGACCGCCGTCTTCGGGCCGACGTCCGCCCGTTATGCGCCTTTCGCCGCCTCGCGCGCGGGCTGGCCATGCGGTCGATGGGCCACCGACCCCCATAGGGCGTGTGTCCTGTCGCGGGACATGTATCGCAGGTTTGTCGCTGAAGATATGGCACAGCCTGGGGGGGTTATGCGGCGGGGGTGAGGGGGCCCTGGTAGCGCTTGTCGTGGTCGAGCTTGATGTGGCCGATGGGTTCGCCGGCCGGGTCGTAGGCGGTGACGTGGTCGTGGTCGCGGATGGCGGTGATGACCTGGCCGGCCCGGTCGTTGCTGAGG
>DASYXX010000111.1:0-15305 GCA_035934395.1 Streptosporangiaceae bacterium | reverse complement strand
GCGCGCCGGACGGCTACGCGGCTGGAAGCCCCGCGTCCGGGCCAGGCGAGGCATGACAGCCGCAGGGAAGGGGGAAGGGGAGGCGGGTGGGGCCCCGGAGGCGAGCGCGGCAACACTGAGCGAGCGGGAAGGCACGAGCCCGGGAGCGGCCGCGCCGCTTCGTGCCCCGCACGTGCTCGACATCACCTACCGGCGGGGCGTCGGCGGCTCCTGCGAGCGGTTCCTGGCCGGGCTGGCCCGCGGCGAGGTGTGGGGGAGCCGCGCCGCCGACGGCCGGGTAATCGTCCCGCCGGTCGACCACGACCCCGTCACGGGCGCGGCGACCGGCGAGTTCGTCCTGGTCGCCGACAGCGGCGTGGTGCGCTCGTGGACCTGGGTGGCCACCCCCCTGCCCGAGCACCGGCGGGACCGGCCGTTCGCGTTCGCGCTCATCCAGCTCGACGGCGCCGACAGCTCGCTGTTTCACGTCGTCGAGGTCGACGACCCGGACGGCATGGCCACCGGCATGCGGGTACGCGCCGACTGGCACGAGACCAGGTCCGGCAGCGTCCGCGACATCCGGACGTTTTTGCCCGTTCAGCTGCCCGGCCGGCCGGCCGACCGCCCACCCGGCCAGGCGCATCCGCCCGGGCGCGCGAGCGAGCCGGAGAACCTGGCGGTCGTCTCGGAGGTGCGGGTCACCTATACCTACGAGCCCGGCCTGACCCTGTCGGGGTTCCTGCGCGCACTGGGCGAGCGCCGCATCGAAGGCGGGCGCTGCCCGTCCTGCACGAAGGTCTACGTCCCGCCGCGGGTCCGGTGCCCCGCCTGCGGCACCGGGCCGATGACGTCCGTGCCCGTCGGCGACCGCGGCACGATCGTCTCCTACACGGTCGTCCACCTGCCGGTGGCGGGCGCCGGCACCGAACCGCCGTTTGCCTGGGCGTGGATACAACTGGACGGGGCGGACGTGCCGTTCGCTCATCTGCTCGGCGGCATGCCCGTCGCCGACGTTCGCGTCGGGCAGCGGGTCCAGGCGGTGTGGGTCGCCGATGACAGGCTCGCGCCCACCTGGGAGAGCATCAGCCATTTCGCCCCGGTGCCGCCGTGACGATGGAACACCGGATCGCGGTCGTCGGGTTCGCCAGCCGGATCCTCCATGCCAGCGACGGCTCCAGCGACGCGGAGCTGCTCGCGCCGGTCGTCGACGCGGCGCTGGCCGCCAGCGGGCTGGACCGGGCCGGCATCGGCGTCGTCTGCACGGCGAGCTCCGAGCTCGGCAGCGGCATCGTCGGGTCGGTGATGGAGGTCTTCGACGTCCTGCCGTGCTGGCCTCCCGTGACCCACACGCACCTGGAGGGGGAGGGCGCGTTCGCGCTCTACGAGGCCTGGGTCCGGCTGCTGGCCGGGGAGGCGGACGCCGCTCTGGTGTGCGCGTACAGCCGGCCGCTGGCCCGCGACCTGACGCAGGTGCTCGCGCTGCAGCTTGATCCGTACCTGGTCGCACCGCTCGCCCCGCGCAGCTACCACGTCGCCGCGCTGCAGGCCCGTGCCCTGCTCGACTCCGGCCGTTATGCCGAACGCGACCTCGCGGCCGTGGTCAGCGCCCGCCGGGCCGGCCTGACGGCCGGTGCCGTGCTCGCCCAGCCCTACGTGGCGCCGCCGCTGCGGAAGCCGGACTGCTCGACGACCGAATGCGCCGGCGCGGCGGCGCTGGTCCTCGCGGTGGACCCGCCGGCGTCCGCGGCCGCCGGGCGCCCGGCGTGGATCGCCGGCATCGACCACAGGGTCGAGACCAGCGCGCTCGGGATGCGTGATCTCACCCGTTCGGTGTCGACCGAGGTCGCGTCGGCGGGCCTGGGCCTGCGCGGCTCCGTGATCGACGTCCTCGAGGTACACGCCCCGTACAGCCACCAGGAGCTGATCGTGGTGGACGCCATTGGCGCCCGCCGCGTCGGCGCGCTGAACCCCTCGGGCGGCGTGCTGCCGGCCGACCCGCTGGGCGTCTCGGGGCTCATCCGGATCGGCGCCGCGGCCAGCGCGGTGTCCCGGGACGGCGCGCACCGTGCCGTGGCCCACGCCACCAACGGGCCGTGCCTGCAGCAGAACCTCCTCTGCGTGCTGGAGACTCACCGGTGACGGGCCGCTGCGCCGTGGTGGGCATCGGGCAGACCAGGCACGCCGCAGCCCGCGGCGACGTCACGCTGGCCGGGCTGGTCCGGGAGGCCGTGGAGCGCGCGCTGGCGGACGCCGAGGTAGACGGGCGCGACATCGGCGCGGTGGTGCTGGGCAAGGCTCCCGACATGCTCGAAGGCGTGATGTCGCCGGAGCTGTACCTGGCCGACGCGATGGGCGCGGTCGGCAAGCCGGTCCACCGCGCGTACACGTCCGGCAACGCCGGCGGCGTCGCCGCCTCGGTCGGCGTCGGCCTGATCGCCGCCGGCCTGCACGCGCGGGTGCTCGTGGTCAGCTTCGAGAAGCAGTCCGAGGCCAGGGCCGCCGGCTCGACCCTGCAGCGCGTCCCGTTCCAGGCGCGCTGGCAGGGCGGCACCGGCAGCCTGTTCGGCGCGCTGTGCCGGGAGTACATCGCCCGCTCGGGCGCACCGCCGCACACTGGCGACCTGGCCGCGCTCAAGGACCGCCGCAACGCGGTCCGGAACCCGTACGCGCAGGTCCGCCGGGCCGACATCACGCTCGAGGCGATCGCGGCGTCGAGGATGCTGTGGGACCCGATCCGGTACCTGCACTCCTCGCCGTCGTCGGACGGCGCCTGCGCGATCGTGCTGGCCGACGAGGCGACCGCCTGCCGCGTCCGGCGCCCCGCCTGGGTGCACGGCTGCGCCGTGCGCAGCGAGCCGCCCGTCTCGCCCTGGCACGACAACGTCGACCCCCGGGCCGGGCGGGACTGCGCGAGCGCCGTGTACCGGCAGGCCGGGATCACCGACCCGCTGCGTGAGCTCGACGTGGCCGAGCTGTTCGTGCCCTACTCCTGGATGGAGCCGGTGCTGCTGGAGAACCTGGGCTTCGCCGAGCCCCGCGCCGGCTGGCGTCTCATCGAGCGGGAGATGACGGCGATGAGCGGCCCCCTCCCCGTCAACCCGTCGGGCGGGCTGCTCGGCGCGAACCCGATCGGCGCGGCCGGCCTGGTCCGCTTCGCCGAGGCGGCGATGCAGGTGCGCGGCAGCGCGGGCGACCACCAGGTGGACGGCGCCCGGCTGGCGGTGGGGCATGCCGCGGGCGGCTACTCCAACTGCGTGGCCATGTGGGTGGTCGGCAGCGAGCGGCCCTGAAGACCCCCCGGAGCCCCCCCTTGCGCGTCCCACGTGCGCTCGTTGAGCGGGTCCGCTCGCAGCGGCTCCTTCTTGATGCGGTGCATGGCCTCGGTGCGTTCGGGGTCTCGGGTGAACTCGATGTAGCGCGGCACCATGAAGGCCGGCATCCGGGCCGTCAGAAACGCGTGCAGCCCGGCGTGCGTCACGGTCCGGCCCTGGTGCAGGACCACGCAGACCTTGACCTCGTCCTCGCCGAACTCGGAGGGGACGGCGATCGCGGCCGATTCCGAGACCGCGTCGTGCTCGTTGACGTACGCCTCGACCTCCGCGGCGGAGATGTTCTCGCCCCGCCGGCGCATCGAGTCCTTGATGCGGTCCACGAAGTGGTACCTGCCGCCCGAGTCCCGGACAACGCCGTCGCCGGTGTGGAACCACCCGTTGCGCCACGCCTGCGCGGTCTTGTCCGGCATGCTGAAGTAGCCGGCCAGCATGCGCCACGGCTCGGTCGTGCGGACCAGCAGCTCGCCGACCTGCCCGTCGGGCACCTCGTAGTCGTTCTCGTCCACGACGCGGACCTGATAGCCGGGCGTCACCCACTTGCCGGTCGAAGCCGGGTCGGCGGACACGTCCGGGCCGGCGTACAACGGCGTGCCGACTTCGGTGTTGCTGAACACCGTCCGCATCGTGATGCCGAACCGCGCCTTGAACGCGTCGATCCGGGGCACGACCGGCGCGCCGGCGACGTACCGCAGCGGGTTGTCACGATCGTCCGGTCGTTCGGGCTGGTCGAGCAGCCAGTTCATCAGCGCTGGAATGAGCGAGGTCGCCGTGCACCCGAACGCGCGGACGTCGGCCCAGAACCGGGCCGTCTTGAACTCCTCGCGCAGCACGACCTGGCCGCCGGGGAAGCCGAGCCAGGCCAGCGGCAGCATCCCCGACAGGTGGAAGACCGGGTACGGGCAGTAGTAGACGTCGTCGCCGGTCAGGTCGATCCACATCTCGTTCGGCCACAGCCGTCCCCAGGGGACGAGCACGCCCTTGGACGCGCCGGTGGTACCGGACGTGTAGCTGATGCACGCGATCTCGTGCCGACGCGGCACCGCGAGGCCCGTCGCCGGCCTTGCTGCGTCCCACAGCTGCGACGCCGCCACCAGCGGCACGGGAAAGTCCGGGGGAAGATCAGCGGCGTCGGTGACGATGACAAGCTCCAGCCCGGTGCGCGGCGCGACCTCGGCGACCCGGTCAAGGAACTCGGCGGCGCAGATCATCCGCTTCGCCTGCGAATTGGTCAGGATGTACTCGAGCGACCGCCCGCGGAAGCCGGTGTTCACGCCGGCCCAGGCCGCGCGCAGCCAGCCCAGGCCGTGCCAGTGCTCCTCGGCGGCGATGGACGTCCGGACCATGGCCGGGACGTTGTCGCCGGGCCGGATCCCAGCCTGCCGGAAGGCGTCCGCCCACCGCAGCACGGCCTCGTGGAACTGCCCGTAGGTGCGGCTCGCCCCGCCCACCTCGCGGAGGAACGGGCGGTCCGGCTCGCGTTCGGCCCAGGACCGGATCGCGCGCGGCAGGGTCTCGGCGGGCTCGAAGGTCGGCTGTCCGGAGGGGGTCCCCATGGCGCACAACGTACCGGTTCGCTACGATAAAAGTAAATGCTCATTTACACTTAACGGTCGTGGCGGGCGTCGTGCGCGACGCAGCCGCGTCAGGCGGGAGAAAGACGCGATGAGCATGGCAGAAGCCGAGACAACCATCCGGGTCGTCGACGCCGACACCCATCTCACCGAGCCGGCCGACCTGTGGACCGCCCGCATGCCGGAGCGCTTCCGCGACCGGGCACCTCGCGTGGAGCGGGACGGGGCCACCGGCGCGCTGCGGTGGCGCATCGGCGACCGCTGGTGCAGCCTGGTGGGCAATTACAGCATCGCCGGGTGGCCCGAGTTCCCGCCGTCCTGCCCGCCGACGCTGGAGGACGCCGACGCCGCCTGCTACGACGCCGACGCCCGGCTCGCCCACATGGACGCCAGCGGCATCGGAGTGCAGGTGCTGTACCCGAACGTGATCGCCTTCGAGGGGCACGCGTTCCTGGCGCTGCGCGACCAGGCGCTGCAGCTGGCCTGCGTGCGGACCTATAACGACTACCAGGCCGAGTTCGCCTCGGCCGCGCCGGAGCGGTTCGTCCGGATGGCGATGCTCCCGTTCTGGGACCTCGAGGAGTCGGTCAGGGAGCTGCGACGCTGCCACGCGATGGGGCACCGAGGCATGCTGTGGGCTGCCACGCTCGACAAGCACGGCCTGCCGGACTTCACCGACCCGCACTGGGACCCGCTGTACGCGGTCGCGCAGGACCTCGGCATGTCGGTGAACTTCCACGTCGGGGTCGGCAACACCGCCGAGGAGATCGAGCAGGCGATGAACCGCGAGGGCTACGACCCCGCGTTCCACACCGCGCGCTCGTCGATGACGTTCATCGGGAACGCGCGCACCATCGGCCAGCTGCTGACCAGCGGCGTCTGCGACCGGTTCCCGCGCCTGAACTTCGTCTCGGTGGAGAGCGGCTTCGGCTACATCCCGTTCCTGCTGGAGAGCCTCGACTGGCAGTGGATGGGCACCGGCGCGCACCGGCGTTACCCGGAACGGCTCATGCCGAGCGACTACTTCCGCCGGCAGGTCTACACGATGTTCTGGTTCGAGCGGGACACGCTGCAGCTGCTGCCGAGCTATCAGGACAACGTGATGTTCGAGACCGACTTCCCGCACCCGACCAGCCTGTCTCCCGGCCCGGCGAGTTATGCCCCGCCGCCCGCCGAGGTGATCCGCCGCGACACGGAGATCGTCGGCGCGCCGGTGATGCGCAAGGTGCTGCACGAGAACGCCGCGCGCGTGTACCACCTCGACTGAGGAAGACGGCCGCCAGCGGCTATACGTAGTTGATGCCGGGCGGCGCGTCGAACGAGATCAGTATCTTGGCGTCGCGGAGCACCGTGTAGCCGTAGACCACACCCGGCTTTACGTAGGTCATCGTGCCGGCCCCGTACACCAGCTCCCGCTTGCCGCCGTCCTCGGGTGGTTCGGCGAACGTGAAGGCGATCTCGCCCTCGATGAGGAACTCGGTCCTGCCGCTCCGGTGGCTATGAGGCGGGATCACCGCGCCGGCCGGCCGTTCGCTGTAGTACACCCACGGGCCGTCATCGCTGCCGAGGAAGCGAGTGGTGCCGCGAGAAGGCCGATGGTCTGAGCCGGCGTCGTCACCAGTGTGTGGGACGGCGTCCATCCCGACCCCGAGAGGGGCGCGGTCGTAAACGTGCACGATCTGGTTGTCCATGGGTCTCCGCCTGGGGCTTAGTGGACCGTGATGGCGCGCTCGGGGCAGTTGCTGGCCGCCTTGCGGGCGTCCGCCTCGAGCCCCGCCGGGACCTCGCTGACCGAGACCGTGCTGTGCCCCTCCTCATCGAGGGAGAACACGTCCGGGCAGATTTCCCAGCAGCGGGCGTGGCCCTGGCACCGGTCCTGGTCCACCGTGACCCTCATCGGCGCCTCTCCTTCATCGTCGGCCCGATCCGGCCCACGGCCACTCTAGCAAAGTAAACGCATACTCTCCTGTAGGCCCGGGGATGCGTCTCCAGGTCCGACCGACTAAAATGAGTAAGTGCCCGCTCCTTTGATGCGGCGGGGCCCGGGCGCCGGAAGGACGTGAGGCATGCACGACATCGTGATCCGGAACGGCGACGTGGTCGACGGAACCGGCTCGGCCCCGGCCCGGGCCGACGTCGCCATCGACGGCGACCGGATCACCGAGCTGGGCGTCGTACCCGACCGGGGGGCGCGCGAGATCGACGCCAGCGGCCGGCTCGTCACGCCCGGCTTCGTCGACATCCACACGCATCTCGACGCCCAGCTGTTCTGGGACCCGGCCGCCAGCTCCTCCTGCTGGCACGGCGTCACGACCGTCGTACTCGGCAACTGCGGTGTCACCTTCGCCCCGGTCCGGCCAGGCCAGGAGGACTACCTGGCCGGGATGATGGACTCCGTCGAGGACATCCCCGCCGAGACGATCATGGCGGGCCTCGACTGGGGCTGGGAGAGTTACGGTGACTACCTGCGGGCGGTGGGACGGCGCCGTCTCGGCGTGAACGCCGGCGGCATGATCGGCCATGCCGCCCTCCGGTACTACGTCATGGGCGACCGGAGCCTCGACGAGGCGCCCGCCACCGACGGGGACATCGCCGGGATGGCCGCGGCCGTCGATGAGGCCATGGACTCGGGGGCCCTCGGCTTCTCCACGTCGCGGAGCTTCCTTCATACCGTGCCGAGCGGGAGGCCCTTGCCCGGGACGTTCGCGAGCCCGCAGGAGCTGGCCGCCATCGCGGGCGTCCTCGGGGCCCGCGGACGGGGCGTGATCGAGGTCGTGCCGCGCATCGGCGAGCGCGACGGCCCGGCGCGGGAGAACTCGGTGGCCGAGCTGGCGTGGATGGAGGCGGTGAGCCGCTCGTCCGGCCGGCCGCTGACGTTCGCTATCACGCAGAGTAACCGCCGCCCTGGCCTGTGGTCCTGGGTGATGGACCAGGTGGCCGAGGCCCGGGCCCGTGGGGCCGACCTCCGGCCGCAGACGTCGTCCCGGGGCACGGCGATCCTGTACGGCCTGGCGGGCCGGACGCCGTACGACGGGTTGCCCGGGTGGGCCGAGCTCATGGCCAAGCCGTGGGCGCAGCGGCTCGAGGTGCTGGCTGACGAGGCCGCGCGGGCCAAGCTCGTGGCCGAGGCCGATCTGCCGGCCGACCCAGCGGGGCCGCTGGCTCCGAAGGACCCGGCCGGCCTCTACCTGCTGCCGCCGGGCGTGGCCCGCTACGACGTGCGGCCGGAGAACAGCCTGGCCGCCGAGGCGGCCCGCCGGGGCACCACGCCCGCGGGCGCGTTCCTCGGCTTCACGGTCGAGACCGGCGGCCTCGGCCTGCTGTATTATCCGGTGCTCAACTCCGACCTGGGCGCCGTCGCCGCGATGCTGACCAACCCCGACGTGGTCATCGGCCTGGGCGACGCAGGCGCGCACGTGGCGATGACCATGGACGCGGGCCAGCCCTCGTACGTGCTTGGTCACTGGGTCCGGGACGAGGGCCTGCTCGGCATCGGCCAGGCGATCCGCAAGCTCACGCTGGAGGGTGCCGAGCTGTTCGGCATCCGCGGCCGGGGGGTGCTGGCACCCGGGGCGTTCGCCGACGTGAACGTCATCGACCTGGACGGGCTGCACCTGCGAACGCCTGAGCTGGTGGCCGACCTTCCGCTTGGCGCCAGCCGCTATGTGCAGCGGGCGCACGGCTACGACTACACCCTGGTCAACGGGTCGGTGGTGATCGACCACGACGAGCTGACCGGCGAGCGCCCCGGCCGCGTGGTGCACCCAGGGCTGGGAGGGCGGGGCAAGAAAGGAGTGACATATGACAAGCCGTGAGGCGCTGATCGTCTCGGGAGCCCGGACCGCGATCGGGACCGCGCGCAGGGGATCGCTGGCCGACGTCGACGCGCTCGAGCTGGCGACAAGGGCGGTCGCCGAGGCCGTCCGCCGGTCGGGGATCGAGCCCGAGCTGGTCGACGACGTCGTGCTGGGCGAGTCGCTCTACGGCGGCGGGGACATCGCCCGCTACGCCGCGATCGAGGCCGGGCTGGTGAACGCGCCGGGCGTGGCGCACAACCGGCACTGCGCCTCGGGCCTGGCCGCGGTGCAGAGCGCCGCCGCGTCGGTCATCGCGGGCATGGACCGCGTCGTCGTCGCCGGCGGCGTGCAGTCGAGCTCGACCGCCCCGAAGACAAGTCGGCGCGTTCCCGGGACCGACGACTGGGAAGATGACTGGCTCGCGCCCAGCCACCGGGAGACGCCCGACGCCCCGGCCAGGGACATGACGATCACGGTCGGCTGGAACGCCGCGGTGAAGGCGGGCATCTCCCGGGAGGAGATGGACGCGTGGGCGCTGCGCTCGCACCGGCGAGCCGTCGCCGGGATCGACGCCGGAAGCTTCGCCGACGAGATCTTCCCGCTCGAGGTCACCCGGCGTGACGGCTCGCGGTTCACGTTCGCGGTCGACGAGCACCCGAGGCGGGACAGCAGCATGGAGAAGCTCGCGTCCTTGAAACCGCTGCATCCTGAGATCGACGGCTTCAGCATCACCGCGGGCAACTCGTCCGGCGTGAACGACGGAGCGGCGGCGCTGGTCGTGGCGGACCGGTCGTTCGCGGACGCCCGCGGGCTCGAGCCGCTGGCGACGGTCAGGGCGTGGGCGTCCGCGGGGGTGCCGCCGGCCGAGACCGGCCTGGCGCCGTCGGTCGCGATCCCGAAGGCGCTGGCCCGGGCCGGCCTGTCCATCGAGGACGTGAGCCTCTGGGAGATCAACGAGGCGTTCGCCTCGGTGGCCGCTGCCGCCACGCGATCTCTCGGGCTGGACGAGGAGAAGGTGAACGTCCTCGGGAGTGGCTGCAGCCTGGGGCATCCGGTCGCGATGACCGGGGCCCGGATGGTGCTGACGCTCACCCATGAGCTGCTCCGCCGAGGCGGCGGCGTCGGCGTGGCCGCCATGTGCGCCGGCGGCGGCATGGCCACCGCCCTGGTGCTCGACGTGCCCGGATGACGGAGGCTGTGCTTACCCTAGGGGGGACGACCCCCCTTCAACCCCCCGCCGCGGAGCAATCTCCGCGAGCCTCAAGCGCCGTTGCCTGATGCATGATCCTGCGAAAGGAGCCTCCGTGAAGCTGGACGACATGATCTTGATCAGCGTCGACGACCACATGATCGAGCCGCCGGACATGTACGCGGGCCACGTGCCGGCCAGGTGGCTGGACGAGGCGCCCAGGGTCGTGCGCAGCGAGCAGGGCGTGGACGAGTGGCTGTTCCAGGGGCAGAAGACCTCCACACCGTTCGGAATGGCGGCGACCGTGGGCTGGCCCCGCGAGCAATGGGGGTTCAATCCCGGGGCCTACTCCGAGCTGCGCCCCGGCTGCTTCGACGTGCACGAGCGGGTACGGGACATGAACGCCAACGGCGTGCTGGCCTCGATGTGCTTCCCGACCATGGCCGGCTTCAACGCCCGTACCTTCCACGAGTCCCGCGACAAGCAGATCGCGCTGGTCATGCTGCAGGCCTACAACGACTGGGCCATCGACGAGTGGTGCGGCGCGTACCCCGGCCGCTTCATCCCGCTGGGCATCGTGCCCATGTGGGACGTCGACCTCGCGGTCAAGGAGGCCCGCCGCATCGGCAAGAAGGGCTGCCGGTCGGTCAGCTTCCTCGAGACGCCGCACGTCCAGGGCTTCCCGAGCTTCCTGTCCGGCTACTGGGACCCGATGCTCGCCGCGCTGTGCGAGGAGAACATGGTGCTTTCCCTGCACATCGGCGCCGGGTTCGACGTCATCAAGAGGGCGCCCGAGGCGCCGGTCGACCACCTCATGGTGCTCGCCTGCCAGATCAGCGCGATCACCGCCCAGGACCTGCTGTTCGGGCCGACGCTGCGCCGGTTCCCAGACCTGAAGGTCGCCCTCTCCGAAGGCGGGATCGGGTGGATCCCGTTCTACTTCGACCGGATCGACCGCCACTTCCAGAACCAGGCCTGGCTGCACAACGACTTCGGCGGCAAGCTGCCCTCCGAGGTCTTCCGGGAGCACATCCTCGCGTGCTACATCACCGACCCGTCGGGCCTCCTGCTGCGTGACCGGATCGGCACCGACATCATCGCCTGGGAATGCGACTACCCCCACACCGACACGACGTGGCCGGACTCGCCCGAGTTCGCCTGGAAGGAGCTCCAGGACGCCGGGTGCGCCGACGCGGAGATCCACAAGATCACGTGGGAGAACGCCACCCGCTTTTTCTCCTGGGATCCGTTCCGGCACACCGCCAGGGAGGAGGCGACGGTCGGCGCCCTGCGTGCCCTGGCCCAGGACGTCGACACCTCCCGCATGCGCCGGGAGGAATGGAAGAAGCGCAACGAGGCCGCCGGCATCGGCGTCTTCTGACGCCACCCAGGTGAGTCGGTCCCCAATCCCGGTACCGGAGTAACTAATGACCGCTAGTGAGACCCAGCCCGTGCTGGAGGTACCGGGTCGCGTTATCCGGATCCCGACATCGGTGAGCCCTGAAGCTCAGGCGTACCTGGCCCGGGGCCCGCTGCAGGTGCCCGAGAACCCTGCTCTTGATGACATCGAGGGATGGCGCCAGAGGGTCGCGGCCATCGACCAGATGATGCTGGCCAGGCTGGCCGAATCCGGCGCGACGACGCCGGCCGGATTCCAGGTCGACGAGATCTCCCTCGGCGGGCTGACCGTCTATGCGGTCACCCCGCCCGGCCTGCCCTCAGGCGATCGCCGGATCCATCTCGACCCCCATGGGGGAGCGTTCATCGTCGGCGGCGGTGAGCTCTGCCGTGCGACCGGCATCAGGACGGCTGCGAAGCTCGGGATGCGCGTCTGGAGTCCCGACTACCGGATGCCCCCGGACCATCCCTACCCGGCGGCGCTGGACGACTGCATGACCGCCTACGAGACCCTCTTGCGAGAACACAGACCCGAAGAGATCGTCGTCGGCGGCATATCCGCGGGAGGCAACCTGGCCGCCGCCCTGATCCTCCGGGCCAGGGACGAAGGGCATCCCCTGCCGGCCGCCGCCGTCCTGCTGACCCCGGCGCTAGACCTCAGTGGCTCCGGGGACACGTTTGCGACCAACCTGGGGGTCGACACCGTTCTCACGGGCAGTGACCGGTCCGAACTGCGCCTCTACGCCGGCGGTCACGACCTCCAGGACCCGTACGTTTCACCACTGTTCGGTGACTTCTCGAAGGGCTTTCCGCCGACGCTGCTGGCCAGCGGCACCCGGGACGTGCTGCTGTCTAGCACGGTACGCATGCACCGCGCGCTGCGAGCGGCAGGAGTCCGAGCGGACCTACACGTCCTGGAAGCAGCACCACACGGCTTTTTCGGGGGGAATACCCCGGAAGACAGGGAACTCGACGACGAGGTCCGCCGCTTCATCGACGCGCACTGCCCACCGAAGCAGAGTTAAGCACCGCGCCGCTGCGGCCGGTGACCCGCGCGGGTGCGTGCCGCCGGCCTGGGTCTGGCGGCTGGTCAGCGTGCGATGTTGCCGAAGGCAGGCTGTCTAGACTGGGAGCCGCGGGGAGCCGGGCTCGGAGTGCTTGGTCGTCACGGCCAGGGACGTGCGGCGCTGTGCGGCACGGCAACCATCAGCGATCTTCAGCATCGCGGAAGGAAAGGAAGGGGCGTGAGTGTTCATGACTGCACCGTCCCATGGCGGCAACACCGGACAGGAGCGTCCGCGCGAAACCCCCGCACCGATGCAGCCGCCGGCAAAGCGTGTGGTAACACGTGCCCGGATCAGGGCATCCTTGGTGAGGTTTGGGCTATTTGCCGTCGTCTCGCTGCTTCTGCTGGTCTTCATCCTGGAAAACGGCCAGCACGTGGAAGTCAGCTACTTCGGCGCCCATTGGCACCAACCGCTTGGGGTCACGCTCCTGCTGGCCGCTGTGCTGGGATTCCTGCTCGCCGTGATCGCTGGGTTCAGGCGCTTGGTGCGGGGCAGGGCCGCAGCTCGCCGGAATCGCAAGACTTGAGACCAGGCGCGGTGACCAGCTAGTGGTTCAGTCCGGCTGCGCTGCAGTCGTTGCCGCTGGCCGCCCGGCAGGGACAGGGCGATCCGATACGGGCGCGGGCGGCCCCTGCACCAGCCGGCGGGCCCACGCCAGGCGTCGATGATGCGGATACCGGGGCCACAGGGCCTGCGCCAGGCCCCAGGCCATGCGCCAGCGCAGGAAGCGCGTGCAGGGATCGGGCATGCCACGCTGCCCGGGCAGCCCGTAGCTGGCCGCCGCGCGCAGGTCGAGCATCAGATTCTCCCGGATCGACTCCACCTCATGCACGCTGCCACAGTTATGGCACAGGTAGGCGACGTCTGTCATCGGGCTCCCGCCCCAGAAAATGGCCCGCGTGAGCAGGCAACGAAAAACTCCGGACCTTCTCCACAGCCGCGACGCGTCGCCACTGCAGCTGCCAGGGTCCGGAGCAACACCCCAACACTACCCCCCGCCGCGCCCGAAGACAGGGCAAGCCGACACAGACCATCAACCTGTGCCGAAGGACGCCGCACGTTCGAAGCGATCACCTGCAACCGGCCGCCCAGGCCGCCCGTAGGGCGGCGAAAGTAACGGCAGTGCTCATCATCAAGCGCTGCCGAACCGTCCTCACGGAGCGCTGCCGCTACATGACCGGACGGCGGGCCGCGGTGGGTCTAGTCAGTTATCCCTGTCCCTTGAAAATGGTCAGCCGGATCCGGCTGTAGAACACCTGGACACCGCCTCCGTTGGGGACGTTCCTGGAGTCACCCCAGCCGACATGGATGTACTTGTTGTCGGCGATGACCCACGAGAAGTCGTCTCCGGCTCCCGTGGGGTTTGTCGTGGGATAGGTCCCCGAAACGCTCGTGACACGCACGGGCGAACTGAAGACCGGCCCGTTGGCGCCCTCGTTTCGACCCGTCGCAGCCCAGACGTCGTAGGAGCCGTTGCTGTTCTGCGTGCGCCACACCAGGGCGAGGAGCCCGGAGGGTCCGTAGGTCAGCCACGGCTTGAACCGTGGGCTGGGCGGGGCGGTTCCCACCGTTGCCGGCCCCCGCCAGGTCTGGCCGTTGTCGGTGGTCGTGTAGACCTGGTTCTCGGTCCCCGCCGAGTCGAACACCGCCAGCGCAAAGCGTTCGTTACCGACGGGATCGGCGGCGACAAAGGGGCGCGGCACGCTTGCAGCGCCGACGAGCGGTACGAAGTGCGGCGTGAACGTAGCGCCTTGGTCGGTGGTCGTCTCGAAGACCGCGCACGGACACGTGCGCCCGGGAACCGCAGCGGCGGTATAGGCAACCCCGAGCTGGCCGTTCGCTGCGGCGATGGTCCCGCTCGGCAAGCCGCTCGACGGGTGTGCCGCGTCGGCGGCGTAGATCGTCCCGAACGACTGTCCGTCATTCGTCGAGGCCGTCACGAACGTCTCGTGGTCGACGATGTTGTGACTTGCGGCGTAGATCACACCGGTCGAGCGGTCCACCGACAGCCACGGCCGGTCGAAGGTGTCAGCGGGGTTTCCCGACCCCGGAGCGAACGGGAACGGTCCGTCCGCTGCGTCATTGGTCCCCATGATCTTGACCGGAGCGCTCCAGGTCTGACCGCCATCGCTGGACCGGACGATGGCGTCGTAGCCGTGGGCCACGAGACAAAGCCCGAAGGTGGGCCTGGCGTTCGGCGGGCACGGAGGGCTAGGTGGCGGAGCCTGCGGGAAAAAGCTCGTCGACGTGACGTTGATGCCGCCAGCCAAAATTGTGCCGTCATTCGTAAAGGCGACGATCCCGTCGGCGCATGAGGTCAACGGCACGGGCGCCGAATGCCACGTCACCCCGCGGTCCATCGAGATCGCTCCTCCGCAGGGATCGGTCACGCCCGGCACCGGCCTGCCCGGCGGGTTCGAGAACGTCGTCCAATCCATGAAGAGCTCGTTGTGATCGAGCGGGTTCTGAGCGATCTCCGGTTCGCCCATCGTGCTGCTGGCGCCGTTGTCCGTGATGTTCACCTCGAACTGGCTGCTGGGAGGTGCGGCGCTCGCCGTCTGCGACCCGGCCGCGCCGGTGATCAACGCGAGGACAGACAGCATCAGGGAGAACGGAATCAGCAACCGCGCAACCCGGCGCAGCCGGTGGTTGCTCCACCTCGCACCATGCGGCGCGAGACCGGTCCGAAGCTGTGTGAGCGAGAGCACGTACAACCCCTTTCTTCAGTGCTGGCCGGCGCCCACATGACCTCCAGCAATCCCGAGGCCGATCCCCGGAAGGCGGGGCCGTAGTCAGCGGTGCCGTCGGGATGCCAGACGGTGTCCATGAGGTCCGGGTCCATCCGGTCCAGAGCCCGGCAGCAGCGGTAGGAGACTTCGGTGATGGCGAGCTTGGCTTCGATGTCGTCTGTCACAACCATGCGCCGCCCTGCGGCGAAGTCGATGACGAACCGCCGCTCGGCGAGCACGCGC
>DASYXX010000108.1:0-4016 GCA_035934395.1 Streptosporangiaceae bacterium | reverse complement strand
TCATCGCGGGACTGGGCGGCGAAGGGGACCGCGCTGCTCGGGGTGCGCGCCGTGCTCGTGGAGTCGTTCGAGCGGATTCACCGGTCCAACCTGATCGGCATGGGCGTGCTGCCGCTGCAGTACCGGCCGGGCGAGTCGGCCAAGTCGCTGGGGCTGACCGGGCACGAGGTGTTCGACGTGCTCGGCATCGAGGCGATGAACTCCGGGCCCGTGCCGCGGGAGGTCACCGTGCTGGCCGACGGACGGGAGTTCCGGGCCGTGGTGCGGATCGACACCCCGGGCGAGGCCGAGTACTACCGGCACGGCGGCATCATGCAGTACGTGCTGCGCTCCCTGCTTGCCCGCACCTGACCCTCCTCGTGCAGTCACCCGAGGCTGCCGCAGCTCGGCTCTAGCTGGCAGGGGCTCCGGTCGCCTGCAGCTGGCGGTGGCCGGTGCCGGGACGATGGAAATCGGTCCGCGGGCGGGCAAGGTGGGGTGGCGTCCCGGCGGGCTTTTCCTTGTGGACGAACGCGCGGCGCAGGCCGGGGTAAGCCTCGCCGGGGGCGGTGAAGTTGTGCCGCATGATGGCCAGTTCGGCGGCGCGGTAGGCGGCCAGCGGCTGCTTGCTGTCAGCGGCGGTGAGCTCGCGGGCCTTGGCGGCCAGCCGGGCGGGGTAGTCGGGGCTGGCGGCCAGCCGCGCGGCCAGGGCGGCCACCTGCGCGCGGTAGCCGGCCGCGTCGCCGCCGATGACCTTGTCGATCAGGCCGCATCGCAGGGCGGCGGCGGGGCTGACCGGCAGGCACGCCCTGGTGAGCCGGGCCGCCTGCTCGGCGCCGACGCGGCGGGGCAGGGTGTAGGTCCAGTACTCCGAGCCGTGCAGGCCCATCAGCCGGTAGTGCGGGTTGAGCACAGCGCCGGCCCGGCACCAGACCTGGTCGGCGGCGAGGGCAAGCATCAGGCCTCCGGCGGCGGCATTACCCGCGACCGCCGCGACGGTGAGCTTGCCGGTGGTGGTCAAGATCGCCTCCACCAGATCGTCGATGGCGTTGATGTTGCGCCAGGACTCCGCCGCCGGGTCGGCGGCCGCCTCGATCACGTTCAGGTGGATGCCGTTGCCAAAGAAGTCCCGCGGGCCGCCAAGCACGATCACCCGCACCGGGCGGGACTGGACATACCGGTAGGCGGCCAGCAGGCAACGGCACTGGCCGGTGCTCATGGCCCCGCCGGGGAAACAGAACTCCAGGTAGCCGACGCGGTCGCGCTCCCGGTAGCTGATCTGCTGGTAGGTCCGCCGGCCAGGCGGCGGCATGAGCGCAGCGGGGAACTCCGGCACCCCGGCGGCTGATCCGGCGAGTGCCATGGTGGCCGGCAGCGTGAAGGTCGCCGGCCCGCCGGGCGCCGGACGGCGGCGCAGCTGCGGGATCCAGACCGCCCCGTCGACGGTGGCCCGGCAGACCGCACCGTCGCGACGTGCGATGATTGCCCCGGGCTCACCCCGCAGGTGATCTTCCTCATGCCCGCCGACCAGGAAGTACTCGTCCGCGCCGATCACGTCCAGGACGCCAGGCCTGGAGTCGGCCGCCCGAAGCTTGGCCAGCACCGACCAGGTGGGCTCGGCCGCCCAGTCGATCCGGCGATCAGGCTGCCGGCACGGCGGCCGGAGCCGTCCGGTAACGCCGGGGCGTGCGTAGTCCAGGGGCTCGGGCCGGTAGGTGCCGCCCTCGAACCGGGCCACCGCCAGCAGCACCGCCTGCACCGCCGCGTCCGCCACCTCGGTCCGGTACAGCGAGCTCTTCGAGCAGGCAGGCACCGGGAACTCCACGGTTGCCCAGATGTCGCCGGCGTCCATCTCCGCGTTTGCCTGCAGCACGGTGACGCCCCACCGGCTGGCGCCGTCCATGATGGCCCAGTCCAGCGAGGACGGGCCGCGATCCCCCACAGGTCCGGGGTGGACGATGAAACACGGCCAAGACGACCAGATGTCGGGGGGAATCGCAGTGGTCAGCATCGGCGCGATGACCAGATCCGGGTCGCAGCGCCCAACCGCGCCCCGCATCACCTCATCCCCCAGCGCGAGCTCGACCCACACCTCGTGGCCGCCGTCGGCCAGCTCGACGTGCACCCGCTGGGTCATGCTGTTGTAGGCGCTGGCAAGCAGCAGAATACGCATCCGTTTCCCCCCGTCGCGGGCGCACAAGGCCCCGCCCCCGCGAGACCTGCGGCTCTGTCCCTACAGAGCGCGGCATCCCGGTCCAGATACACCCGTAACGGGGCTACGTCCGGTGCGCCGGTCGTGATGTCATCACATGGCTCGCCCGGCTGCCGAGCCGGGCACGGCGGCGAGGCGGCGCATGAGGGCGGCGAACTCGTCGAACGACAGGCTCTGGTCGGCGTCGGACAGCGCCTTCTCCGGCTCGGGATGGACCTCGATGAGCAGGCCGTGCGCGCCCGCGGCTCGCGCCGCCCAGGCCATCGGCGCGACGTAGCGGCGCAGCCCGGTGCCGTGGCTGGGGTCGACGATCACAGGCAGGTGCGACCGCTCGCGGATCACGACCACAGCGGACAGGTCGAGCGTGTTGCGGGTGGCGCTCTCGAACGTCCGGATGCCGCGCTCGCAGAGGATCACCTGCTGGTTGCCCTGAGCGACCACGTACTCCGCGGCCGCGAGCCATTCCTCGATCGTGCTGGATAGCCCGCGCTTGAGCAGCACTGGCCGGTCCACCTTGCCGAGCTCGCGCAGCAGGTCGAAGTTCTGCATGTTGCGCGCGCCGACCTGGAGGATGTCGGCGGCCGCCGCCATCCGCGGCAGCTGGTCCACCGCCATAACCTCGGTGACCACCGGGAGCCCGCTCTCGCGTCCCGCCGTGACCAGCAGGTCCAGCCCGTCCCAGCCCAGCCCCTGGAACGCGTACGGCGAGGTCCGCGGCTTGAACACGCCGCCGCGCAGCACGTGCGCGCCCTGATCGCGGACGAACTTCGCCGTCGCGCTGATCTGCTCACCGCTCTCGACCGAGCATGGGCCGGCCATCACCACGAAGCCGTCGCCGCCGACCAGGACGTCGCCGACCCGGATGACCGTGTCCGCCTGCCGCGCGGCCCGGTCGACCAGCTTGTAATGCCGGGACCGGCCGCCGGCGGGCCGGGGGGCGGCCGCCACGGCCTCCAGCATCTCGGCGGGATCCTGCGGGGAGGACTCGGGCTGCGCGGCCGCGGGCCCGGCCGCGGGCTGGCCTGGGACGTCACCGGGCCTGGCCGGCGCCCGCAGCGCCTTGGCCGGGTAGCTGCCGAGGATCTTGACGAACAGCGCCGCCGCCCGCAGCTCGTCGAGCGCGGTCGCCGTCCTCGGGTCGGCGGCGTTGCCCTCGAAGTCGACGAAGAACATGTACTCCCAGGGCCGGCCAGGGCGCGGCCGGGACTCGAGCTTGGTCATCGAATGGCCGCTGCCCGACAGCACCTCCAGGCACCGGAGCAGGTCGCCCTCCTCGTGCCCGGTGACCAGGATCAGGCTCGTCTTGCAGGGAATCCGCAGGTCGACGGCCGCTGGGGTGCGGGAGAGCACCACGAAGCGGGTGAAGTTGTCCGGGGAGTCCGAGATGTCATGGCGCAGCACGACGAGCCCGTAGGCCGCGGCGGCCTCCGGGGAGGCGATCGCGGCCACGGTGGGATCGTCCGCCGCGGCCACCGCCTGCATCGCGCCCGCGGTGTCGAAGTAGGTGGTCGGAACCGCGTTCGGCAGGGACTGCAGGAACTGCGCGCACTGCTCCAGGCCCTGCGGATGGGACAGGATCCGGGTCAGCGCCGAGAGCGGGACGTCGGCGGCGGCGGCGAGGCAGTGATCGACCTTCCAGGTCTCCTCGCCGACGATGAACATCTCGCGGGATCGCAGCAGCGCGTAGACCTCGTTGATGCTCCCGGCGGTGGTGTTCTCGATCGGCAGCACCGCCAGGTCGGCATCGCCAGCCAGCAGCGCGTCGGCCGCCTCGCGGAACGTGCGGTAGCCGGCGAGGTCACCCTCGAGCCCCCGGCCGGCCAGG